>NZ_CAXBDC010000146.1:0-8429 GCF_963974195.1 uncultured Nisaea sp. | reverse complement strand
CGCTTTCCGGAATATGTGGAGGCACGCTGGCCGCTTCCGGTTTCCTGGTTCTATGCCTGGTTCCGCAGGTTCCACAATTTCGGTGGCGGCTGCATGGTCGCGACCGAAACGCTGCGCGCAGATCTTGAGAGCCGGGGCTTCCGGAACCTGAAGATGTGGTCCCGCGGGGTGGATGCGGATCTGTTTCGCCCGACCGAAGACTCCGTTCTGCCGCCGGACCTGCCCCGGCCGATCTTCATCAATGTCGGGCGCGTTTCGGTCGAGAAGAACATCAAGGCCTTCCTGGACCTCGATCTGCCCGGCTCGAAAGTCGTCGTTGGCGACGGCCCGCAGCTTGCCAGCCTCCGGAAGGACTATCCGGATGTCTATTTCACCGGCGCCAAATCGGGCGAGGACCTGGCCCGGCATTTCGCCAGCGCCGACGCCTTCGTCTTTCCCTCGCTGACGGACACGTTCGGGCTGGTGATCCTTGAAGCGCTGGCCTGCGGTGTTCCTGTTGCCGCCTATCCGGTGATGGGACCGCGCGATGTCATCGGCGACAGCGGCACGGGTGTTCTCTCCGAAGACCTTCGCCAGGCCGCCCTCGACGCCCTGCAGATCCCGTCGGAACGTTGCCGCTCCTGGGCTCTCAAATACAGCTGGGCATCCTGCACGCGGCAATTCCTGGATAATGCCGTCGCCGCTCAAACATCACACAAAGCCGGGTTCTAACGGGGCCTCACCCGGCCAGTGCGACAGTTGCCGTTTTTTCCCGCCCCTTCAGGAGCTCTTCCGTCAGCCCGCCTTCGGCATCTGTGATCCTCAGCGGCTCGAAACATTTTTCGAACTGCGACGGCAGCGGGACCAGCGGCTTGTAGGCCGCGCGCAAATCATCGCTCATCGCGCAATAGGTCAGCGGCGGCTCCTTGCGGGACTGGCTCATCTGTTTGATGTTGCCGAGATTGATCTTGCCGCCGAAGCGGTGCAGCGGGCGGATCACCGCCAGTGCCGTCTGGTCCCAGTCGAAATGCCTGCGCCAGTGCCAGGCGTGCTTGATCGCATGGCGGGCCAGCGCACCTTTCCGGCCCTTGAACTGCATCAGACCGGCGACATAGGGCACGACTTTCTCAAGCGGCTCCTTCGGCCATTCGACGATCTTTTGTCCATCCATGTCACTGAGCAAAAGGTCCGGCATCAGCCGGCCGGCACGGGCCGCCTCATCGAAATAGGGTGTGCCCAGAATGGGAATGGTCAGGGACAACAGTCCCGGCAGGGGGATGGTCGGATCGTCCAGTACCGCATTTAGCTGGCTGTCCACCTCCGCGATGGTCTGCTGCGAGAAATCGGCGATCATTCCATAATCGAAGAACATGCCGTTCTCGGCGCATAGCCTGGTCAAGGCACGCGGGTCCGATGTCACGCTCTGCTTCTTGTTGAAGGATTTCAGGACTTCGGGATCAAGGGATTCCACCCCGGAGAACACGGCCTTGCAGCCGTTTCGGGCCATCAGCGCAACATTCTCCGGGCGTTTGAAGAAGTCCCCGGTAACGAGAGCGCCCCAGCCGCGAAACTGCCCCTGCCGCCAGCGCTCGCCGATCATCTCGACCCGGCGCTCAAAGCTCTGCCGGTTGTTGCCATAGAAATTGTTGTCCAGAACCATGACGCCCAGCACGCGCTTCATGGCATCGAGCTGGTGCGTGATGGATTGCTCCGAATGGGAGACGTATTTTCGCTGCTCGCCGGTCAGGGAGCAGAACGAACAGGCGAAATTGCAATTCTTCGTCGTCTCCAGATAACCAAGCCCCATCGAGGGCACGGCGAGATCGAACCGCGGCGCGCCGGTTTCGGAGATATGGGTCCGGTCGAACACCTCCGCGATGATCTCCGACATCTCCTCGACGTCACCCTGGCAGGCATAGTCGAAAGTCTCGGCACACAGGCTGGGCAGGGCCCGGGCAATCGGGCCGCCGATGGCCGTGACAACGGATGGATTGGCGTTCCTGAAATAGGCGGAAAGCTGATGCGCCCGATCAAAAGCCGCTGTCAGGCCGGTGAAGATGACCATGTCCGGCCAGTCGAACAGCCGGGTATCCAGCAACGCGCCATGAAACACCTCGTCCCAGACCCGGACAGTGACGAGATCCGCATTGAAATAACCCGCCAAATAGTACGGCGCCATTGCCCGCGGGATGAACCAGCGCGTCGGCGTCGCTGAACGCCACGGGTCGAAATAGGCATTGATGATCAGAACATTCTGTTTGCTTTTCAAACTCATACCCAAAATTCAGATCGACGTTCCGGGAACCCCATCATGGCAGGTTATTCAACTCTCGCGGTTTGGTCTGTGGCATTGTCCGGTTGACAATAACCGCTACGATGGGCGGATATCCCTCCTCGCTTCACGAATTTGATCCGAAGGTCTTCATGGAAGACGTATCCCAGAACATCGCCCAAGCCCTCGGCGCGCATCCTACTTTCGCGAAACTCAGCCCGGAAACCATACAAGCGATCGCCTCCGTTTCAAGAATGACGGAAGTCTCTCCAGGCGCGCTGATTGTCCGGGAAGGTGACGAAAAGACAGACCTTTTTCTGTTCGTGTCCGGGGCGGCCGATGCCGTCAGGGAGTCCAGCGACGGGGAGACTGTTGTCCTCAACTCGATCGCTGCGGGGGACTGTATCGGCGAGCTGGCATTCCTCGATGGCGGGAGCCGGTCGGCATCCGTCCGGGCCACAACGCCCTGCACGCTCATCATGATCCCGGCGGACGCCCTGCAAAATACGGCAAATGCCCCCGCGGTTATCGGTGAGCTGAAAGGCGCGCTTGCGTCTGTTGTCGTCAAGCGGGCGCGCAGCCTCAGCGATGAAATGCTCGCCTCGCTCCGCAAGCAGCTGGAAATCAAGACGATCCAGAATCAGTTCGGATATTTTCTGATCTTCACCATCGCGATCTACATGATCTCGACGACGCTGTTCTATCTGGTTGCCGAAGATTACGTGAAGGACATCTACGATCCGGGCTTTTCCTGGCAGACCGTCGTCTTTCTGGCCATTCCCTGCCTGCTCATCATACGCATGATGCGTATCCCGCTGGCCGATCTCGGGATCAGGCGGGAAGGATTATGGCGATCGTTCCGGGAGACGATTGTCATCTGCGTGCTCATCACCATCCCCGTGGCCATCTATCTTGTCTGGTTCAAGCCGGAGACAGCAGGAAACACGCCCGGCGCAAGCGTCGATACGTTTTTCCTCGTTCAGTATTTCCTGCATACGGTCGTGCAGGAAGTCGGCTCCCGCGGCCTGCTTCAGGGTCTGTTCCAGAAGTTCCTCGACGACACCAAAGGCCACCGGGCCGTGTTGCTGACGAGCACGATTTTCGCGTCTCTGCATCTGACATTCGGCGTCGATGCCGTCGTGATCACATTTTTTGCCAGCATCATCTTCGGCTATGTGTATTTGCGACAGAAGAACCTGCTCGGCGTGACGCTGCTGCACTATTGGCTCGGCGTCCTGGCAGCGGTCGCGGTCGCCTTCTAGGCTCCCGCCTTACCCTCGAATGACGTGAATTGTGCCGGATCGCTTCCGGAAGCTCGGCATTGAAAAAGGCGGCGCCTTGACGGCACCGCCTTTTCAAAAGTTCTGCAGCGCCCGTCCGGCAAACAACTACCGGGGCGAGGTGTGTCCTAGTAGTCCAGGAAGCTCCGGAGTTTCCGGGACCGGCTCGGATGCTTCAGCTTGCGGAGCGCCTTCGCCTCGATCTGACGGATACGCTCACGGGTCACGCTGAACTGCTGGCCGACCTCTTCCAGGGTGTGGTCAGTGTTCATACCGATGCCGAAGCGCATGCGCAGCACGCGCTCTTCACGCGGCGTCAGGCTGGCGAGCACGCGGGTCGTGGTCTCGCGCAGGTTGGCCTGGATCGCGGCGTCAAGCGGCTGCACCGCATTCTTGTCCTCGATGAAGTCGCCGAGGTGGCTGTCTTCCTCGTCGCCGATCGGCGTCTCGAGGCTGATCGGCTCCTTGGCGATCTTCAGGACCTTGCGGACCTTCTCCAGCGGCATGACCAGCTTCTCGGCCAGCTCTTCCGGGGTCGGCTCGCGGCCGATCTCGTGCAGCATCTGACGCGAGGTCCGGACCAGCTTGTTGATCGTCTCGATCATGTGCACCGGGATACGGATGGTCCGTGCCTGGTCCGCGATGGACCGGGTGATGGCCTGCCGGATCCACCAGGTGGCGTAGGTCGAGAATTTGTAACCGCGGCGATATTCGAACTTATCGACGGCCTTCATCAGGCCGATATTGCCTTCCTGGATCAGATCCAGGAACTGCAGGCCGCGGTTGGTGTATTTCTTGGCGATGGAGATCACGAGACGCAGGTTCGCCTCGACCATTTCCTTCTTCGCCCGGCTCGCCTCGCGCTCGCCCTTCTGCACGGTCTGGACGATGCGGCGGAACTCGCCGATCGGCAGACCTGCATCCTCGGAGACGGCGGACATGCCGTCGCGCAGCTTGGCGATTTCAAGTTCGTTACGCTCGACGAACTTGGCCCAGCCTTTACCGGAAAGCTCGCCAACGCGCTCGGCCCAGTCCGGCGCCAGCTCGTTGCCGAAATGCTCCTTCATGAAGACGGCCCGGTCGACCCCGGCCTTTTCCGCCATCTTCAGCATGCGCATGTCCATGCCGGTAAGATGCCGGTTGAGGTTATAAAGCTGCTCGACGAGCGCTTCGATACGCCCGTTATTCAGCCGGACGCCTTCCATCAGGTCGACCAGCTCTTCCCGCAGCTTCTCGTAACGGCGCTCGCTCTGGGCGGTCAGTTCCTCGCCCTTCTGCAGTCGCTGCAGGCGCTTGTCCTGCACCTTCTTCATCTTGCCGTAGGTCTCGGCAATCTTGTCGAAGGTTTCGAGCACCTGAGGCGTCAGAGCCGCTTCCATGGCGGACAGAGACATATTGTTCTCTTCGCCATCGTCTTCGTCATCATCGTCGTCGGACTGCTCGCCGGAAGCGCGTTCCTCATCGGACTTGACCGGGCCGTCATCGTCATCCTCGGCATCGTCGGCTTCGGCCTCTTCAGGCTTGGCTGCCTCAACTTCGATATCGTCCGGCTTGGCCGCGCCGTCCTCGGCTTTGGCCTCGTCCTCGTCGCCTTCGCCGTCTTCGGAATTTTCACTATTCGCGTTGGCGTTCGCGCCTTCCGGGCCGCCGCCATAGGTCGCGTCCAGATCAATGACGTCGCGCAGGAGAACCTTCTCCTCCTTCAGCGCGTCGCGCCACTGGATCAGGGCCTTGATGGTCAGCGGGCTCTCGCAGATGCCGCCGATCATCATCTCGCGGCCTGCCTCGATCCGCTTGGCAATGGCGATTTCGCCTTCGCGCGACAGCAGCTCGACACTGCCCATCTCGCGCAGATACATCCGGACCGGATCGTCCGTTCGGCCTACATCATCATCGGCGACGTTGCCGGCCACAGCCTTTTCGTCTTCGGCTTTCGGCTCGGGGCCACTGTCTTCCTGTTCCTCGTTCTCGACGACATTGACGCCCATCTCGCTCAGAGCGGACATCACATCCTCGATCTGTTCGGAGGACATCTCCTCCTGGGGCAGTGCCGCGTTCACCTCGTCATAGGTGAGGTAGCCGCGCTCCTTGCCCTTTTTGATCAGGTTTTTGACAGTCTGATTGACAGTGTCGATCAGCGGGCCGTCCGCATTTTCCTCGCGGTCCCGGTTCTCGTCTTCGTTCGCCAGCGATTGTTTCGCCATTCGTTCGTCGACCTCTCCAAATGCGCCATCGCCCCAACCGGGGGCGACCCGCCGTTATCTTATGACCGACCCATGTCGGTCTCTTCGAGTGCCGCGCTGGAATTCAGGGAAGCCAGCGCCGATCTTAGGGACGCCAACCGGTTCCAACTCGCTTCGCTAAATTCTTCCGCCACAACCCGTTCGGCATCGGCCAACTGCGCCTCAAGCTGAGACTTACCGATCCGAGCCAGCAATTCAGTCAGTCCTGCGCGTGCTTGAACAAGCGACGCGCTGCGCCGCGCGAAAGCCGCGTGGCCCAATGTCTCCCCACCAAGAAGCCCATTGCAGGCATCAGACAACCCCAACCGCGTCAAATGGGAAATTAACCCGTCAGAGTCAAGGCCCGAATCGGCGAGCGCAATCTCTATGATCTGCTGCCGCAGCTTGTCAAGGAAGGGATCGGCGAAGGAAAGTGCCCCCACAACCTCTCCAAGCTCGTCAATCAGGCCCGGATGATTGATCAGGGCAGCGAGCAAAATCTGCTGCTGCCGGTTCGCCATCACCGCCGGAATATGCGACCGGTTGCCCTGAACAAATGTCCCGTTCTGTTGCGACGGCTTGTATCCGCGCCGGTCGCCGCGCTTGAAACCATTGTTCTCCCGGCCCGCACGCCGCATCTCGCGAATCCGGTTCTCGACCATGTCCGCGTAGCTTTCCTGCACCGTGCGTTCGCCGATTTCCTTGATGCGGGCCCGCATCCGCGTCTGAAAGTCGGCGATCCGTTCCGGCGTGGTCACCGGCTGGGCGGTAAGCTCCTGGCGCCAGATGAAATCCGACAGGGGCACGGCCGCATCGAGCACACCACGCATTGCCTTGGCCCCGTGCTGACCGATCAGATCGTCCGGATCCTGCCCCTGGGGCAAGGTAACGAACCGCAGGGAGTGGCCCGGTTTCAGCATCGGCAGTGCCCGGTCGGCGGCGCGGCCGGCAGCCCGCATGCCGGCGGTATCCCCGTCGAAACAGACAATCGGCTCGTTCGCCAGCTTCCAGAGCTCGGCGATCTGGTCCTCGGTCAAGGCGGTGCCGAGCGGCGCGACGGCTTGCGGAAAACCGCCCTGGGACAGGGCGATCACGTCCATATAGCCTTCGGCAACGATAATCTCTTCCGACTTGCGGGCCGCCTCGCGCGCCTGCGCGAGACCATAAAGCACGCGCCCCTTGTGAAAGACCGGTGTATCCGGAGAGTTCAGATACTTCGGCTGCCCGTCCCCCAGAATGCGGCCGCCAAAGGCAATGACCCGGCCGCGCCGGTCGGTGATCGGAAACATCACCCGCCCGCGAAAATAATCATAGGCATCACCGCCGCCATCCGGCTTGCGCAGCAACCCGGCCTCGACCAGCAAACCCTCGTCGATACCCTCCGCCTTCATCGACTGGGTCATTGCTGTGCGGCTGTCCGGCGCCCAGCCAAGACGGAAATGCGCGATGGTCTTGCTGGACAGGCCACGGCCCCGCAGATAGTCCAGCGCTTCCGCACCGCCCGGCCCGGCGAGCTTAGCCTCGAACCAGTTGCAGGCATGCTCCAGGACATCGTGCAGGGTGTTGCGCTGCTTCGATCTTTCACGCTCGGCGGGGGTTTCCTTGGGCACCTCGAGACCGGCCATTTCCGCCAGCTTCTCGACCGCCTCGGGGAAGGCCATGCCTTCGTTTTCCATGACGAACTTGATGATGTCGCCGTGCGCCCCGCAGGCGAAGCAGTGATAGAAGTTCTTGTCGTCGACGACATTCATCGACGGCTTGCTGTCCGTATGAAAGGGGCAGAGTCCGATGAACTCGCGCCCGCGCCGCTGCAAGGTCACACGTCTGCCCACGACTTCGGAGACCGGCAGCCGGGTCCTCAATTCATCCAGGAATTGCGGCGGAAAGCTCATCGCACACAGCACATTGTTCTGCCCTCGCGGAGCGGGTCAGGAATAGTGAACCTCGGAGGCATTCCGGTCAAAAAAATTCCCGGATCGAGATTTCGCAGAAAAGTGTCAGATCAGGCGAGTATCTGGCGGACGAGGCCGCTGGCCTTGGAGAAATCCATGCGGCCGGCATACTGCTCTTTCAGGGCGGCCATGGTGCGGCCCATATCCTTGAGCTCCCGCGCGCCGATTTCCTGAACCACGGATTCGACCGCTTCGGTGATCTCGGCATCGCTCAGCTGTTGCGGCATGAAACGGCGGATGACTTCCATCTCGGCCTTTTCCTGCTCGGCAAGTTCCAGCCGTCCGCCTTCTTCATACATCCGGATGGATTCGGTCCGCTGCTTCAGCATGGTCTGCAGCATGGACAGAATCTCATCTTCGCCAATGCCGTCCGGCTGACCGTTCGTACGGCCGGCGATATCGCGGTCTTTCAGAGCAGCCAGAATCAACCGGATGGTGCTGACGGCACACTGATCCTTGGATTTCAAAGCCTCTTTCAAGGCGTCACTGAATGCGGCGCGCAACATTTTTGATATATACCCCTAGCCTTTTCGCGGCGGGTTTCTGAGAAGACCGGCTCGCGAATTCGCCTACACCATCGACATCGCGGCGCAAAACGCAAGGCACATTTCTTAACTTGTTGATTTTATTGAATTATACGCAAAACAAGTTCCTTGACCTATGGCCCGGCATTCTTTATCAAAGCGCCACCGAAGCGCCCGGCCTGGCCTGAATTGACATTTAA
>NZ_CAXBDC010000145.1:0-8746 GCF_963974195.1 uncultured Nisaea sp. | reverse complement strand
GTTCAAGGGCGGATGTCTTTTTCGCAACTGCACCCATTTCTTTTCCAACGGCGACGAAAGCGGCGCGGGGATGCGCCGGCGAGCTTTCGCGCGTGTGGGAGAGCTGAAAAATGATCACACTTAATCTGAACGGCACCGAGCATCAGCTCGATGCCGACGCGGATACCCCGTTGCTATGGGCGATCCGTGACCATGCCGGTCTGACCGGAACGAAATTCGGCTGCGGTCTGGCGCAATGCGGGGCCTGCACCGTGCATGTGGATGGCGAGCCGGTGCGCTCCTGCCAGACATTTCTTGGCGATATCGAAGGGGCGAAAGTCACCACAATCGAAGGCGTCTCCGGCAAGGTTGCCGAGACCGTGCAGACGGTCTGGGCGGAGCTGGACGTGCCGCAATGCGGCTATTGCCAGTCCGGGCAGATCATGTCCGCCGCCGCGCTGCTGGCGGAAACGCCGAAGCCGACGGATGACGATATCGACGCGGCGATGAGCGGTAATCTCTGCCGCTGCGCCACCTACCAACGCATTCGCGCCGCGATCCATGTCGCCGCCGACCGTCTGGAGGCCTGATCGATGCTGGTCCATAAGCTCAACGCACTTGCCGAACGGGTAAAGGCCGAGCCGGTTTCCCGTCGCGGTTTTCTGCTGTCCGCTGCCGCCACCTCGGCGGGCCTGGCGATCGGTTACCGGCCGCTGGCCGGTCTCGCGGCGACTGAACCGTCCAAACAGGGCGGCGACCTCGCCGCCTATATCGCGATTTCCGAAGACGACAGCGTCACCATTTACTCCTCCCAGTTCGATATGGGGCAGGGCTCCTATCACGGCATCGCCACGCTGGTTCTGGAAGAGCTGGGCGCGGACTGGAGTCAGGTGAAAGTCGTGGGCGCGTCCGGCAATGTCACCCATTACGGCAATGTCATGTGGGGCGGCGGGTTCCAGGGCTCCGGCGGGTCCACCTCAATGGCGTCTTCCTGGGACCGGTACCGCAAGGCCGGTGCCGCCGCACGGATGATGCTGGTCGAGGCCGCCGCGCAGGAATGGGGCGTTCCGGCTTCCGAAGTCACCGTCAGCAAGGGCGCCATTGCCCATGCGGGTTCCGGTAAATCCGCCGGTTTCGGCGCCTTCGCGAAAGCGGCTTCAAATCTGACGATCCCGGATACGATCGCGCTGAAAGACCGGTCCGAATGGACGGAGATCGGCAATCCGGAGCTGAAGCGTTTCGACCGGGTTGGCAAGACCAGGGGTGAGCAGGATTTCACCATCGACGTGAAACTGCCGGGCATGCTGACTGCCGTGATGATCCACCCGCCGAAATTCGGCGCGACGGTTGCCAGTTTCGATGCGGATGAAGCCAAGGCGGTGAAAGGCGTCACCGACGTAGTGGCCATCGATCGCGGTGTTGCGGTGGTGGCGACGGACATGTGGTCTGCCCTGAAGGGGCGCGACCTTGTCACCGTGGAGTGGGACGAAAGCAAGGCGGAGACGCGCGGATCGGCGCAGATCATGGCTGAATATCATGATCTGGTGACCAGGAAACCGACGGCGATTGCCCGGACGGATGGCGAACCGGAAGCGGCCCTTGCCTCTGCCGCGAAGGTGCTGGAAGCGACCTATGAGTTTCCGTATCTCGCCCATGCCGCCATGGAGCCGCTGAACGCGGCGGTTCACATGAATGCGGATGGCGACCTGGAAATTTGGGGCGGCCACCAGATGCCGGATCTCTACCAGCAGATGGCCGCCAAGGCCGCCGGTCTGGATCCGTCGAAGGTCCGCATGCACATCATGAAGACCGGCGGCGGTTTTGGCCGGCGGGCAACACCGGACGCGGATGTGATCCTCGAAGCGGTCAATATCGGCAAGGCGATTGGCTGGAAGGCGCCGGTGAAGGTACAGTGGACCCGCGAGAACGACACGCGGGGCGGCCGCTACCGTCCGGCCTATGTCCATCGCCTGCGGGCCGGGATCGATGCGGACGGCAAGCTGGTTGCCTGGGACAACCATATTGTCGGCCAGTCCATCGTTGCAGGCGGTCCTTTCGCCGGGCTGATCAAGGATGGCGTCGACGTTACCTCCGTCGAGGGCTCCTCTACCCTGCCATACGCCATTCCCAACCTCGGCGTCGGATTGACCACAACGGATGTCGGGGTGCCGGTGCTCTGGTGGCGGTCCGTGGGCTCGACCCACACAGCCTATGCGACCGAAATGTTCCTGGATGAGGTGATCGCCGAGATCGGTGCCGACCAGGTTCAGTTCCGGCTCGACCTCTTGAAGGACCATCCGCGTCATGCGGGTGTCCTGAAGCTGGCGGCGGAAAAGGCCGACTGGGGCAAGCCGTTGCCGGAGGGACATCACTGGGGCGTGGCTGTGCATGAGAGCTTCAGCTCCTATGTCGCCGAGCTGGCCGAAGTCTCGGTCGAGGATGGCGATGTGATCGTGCACCGGGTGGTTGCTGCCGTGGATGTCGGCACGCCGATCAATCCGGATGTGATCAAGGCGCAGGTCGAAGGCGGTGTCGGTTTCGGACTTGGCTCGGTTCTTCAGGAAGAACTGACATTGACGGACGGAGAGGTGGATCAGGGGAACTACGATACCTATCTGCCGCTCCGCATCGACCGGATGCCGAAAGTGGAGGTGCATATCGTGCCCAGCACCGAGCGCCCGACCGGTATCGGCGAGCCCGGCGTTCCGCCTATTGGCCCCGCTGTCGGCAACGCGGTGTTCCGGGCGACAGGCCAGCGGGTGCGTACGCTGCCGTTCGACAAGGGCTTCAAGTCAGCCTGATCGCGCCCCGACCTGAACAAGGTGAACCGCCGCCCGGTAACGGGCGGCGGTTTTTCCATGCTCATCTTTCAGCGTTATCCCGGCCACCGAGCCGGGACCTCCCGAAGATTACAACAGTTCTTCGATCATAAAGGTCCCGGCTCGGTGGCCGGGATAACGGCACGGGGTGATTCCATGCTACCGTTTCCGCAAATATGTTGGGGAGCATGCGCATGTACTGGAAGGGCCGTCTGGATCACATTCACATCTGTGCCAAAGGCGCCGATGCGATGACCGAGCTGCGGGAAGCAGAGCTTGTTGCCGGGAAGGGGATCGAGGGGGATCGTTATTTCCTCGGGACCGGGACTTATTCGGACAAACCGGCTCCCGACCGGCAAGTGACCCTGATCGAAAGCGAGACGCTCGAAGCGTTGGCGCGGGATCACAACATGGAACTCACTCCGGTTGAAAGCCGCCGGAACCTCACGGTTACGGGCGTGCCGCTCAACCATCTCGTCGGGAAGCGTTTCAAGGTTGGCAGTGTGGTGCTTTTTGGCGGACGGCTGAACACGCCCTGCAAATATCTGGATGACCTGCTCGGCAAGAAGCTGTTCAAGCTGCTGCTGAACCGCTCCGGCCTCAATTGCGAGATCGTCGAAGGCGGCGTTATCCGGCCGGGTGACACGATTGAGTGGATGGAGTGAGGAGAGAGGGGCATGACCGTCAAACGGATCGTCGCAAATCTCGAGGTCCCGGACGTGGCCGCGACCGCGAAGTTCTATCGTGATCTGTTTGATCTCGAGTTGAAGATGGATCTCGGCTGGATTGCCACCCTTGGCTCGGAAGAGCAGATGCGGGTGCAGTTCAGCCTGATGCGGGAAGGGGGCTCGGGCGCACCGGTCCCGGACATCTCCGTCGAGGTGGAGGATCTCGACGGGATGCTGGAAAAGGTGAGGGCCGCCGGTTACGAGATCGAATATGGTCCGGCGGACGAGCCATGGGGCGTCCGCCGGTTCTATCTGCGCGATCCAGAGGGGCGGTTAGTGAATGTGCTGACGCATCTCTGAGATGATTTCAGAAGTGAAAGTCCGGCAGGGCCTTGAAGGCGCTTTTCAAAGCATCGCCCCAGCCTTGTGAAATCGCGACGTAATACGGATCCTCGGCGGTGATCCGGCGTTCATGCCCGACCTCGAAGCTGTCTTCCTGGTAGGTCATCAAATCCAGCGGCAGGCCGACGGACAGGTTGGCCTTCAATGTCGAGTCGAAGGAGACGAGCAGGAGCTTGACGGCCTGCTCATAGGTCATCGTCGGCTCGAACGCGCGCAGGATGATCGGGCGGCCGTATTTTGTCTCGCCGATCTGGAAGAACGGCGTGTCGGTGGAGGCTTCCAGGAAGTTGCCTTCCGGATAGATCAGGAACAGGCGGGCGCCGCCGCCGCGGATCTGGCCGCCGAGCATGATGGTCGCATCGAATGTGGAATCCGCGCGCTCTCCGGTGGGCGAGGCGGTGCGGATGACATCGCGCAGCAGCTCGCCGACCTGGCGGGCGACATCGAACATGGACGGGGCGTCCAGGATCGACGGGCTGCGGTCTTCCGGTGCCTTGGTGCGCTCGTCAAGCAGGCTGACGACCGTTTGTGTCGTCGCCAGATTGCCGGCGGTCATCATGGTAATTACCCGCTCACCGGGTTTCGACCAGGTGAACAGCTTCTTGAACTGGGAGATGTTATCGACACCCGAATTGGTGCGGGTGTCCGACATGAACACGAGACCCTTCTCCAGCCGAAGGCCGACGCAGTAGGTCATTCTTTTAGTGTGCTCCGAACGTGCGGTTACTGTTGTTCCACCTGCAGGCTGACGGAGAAGGATTCGGCGCTGTCACCGAAACGCATCCCGGACACAGGTGCCGCTTCTTTATAATCCAAACCCGAGGCGACACGAACATATCGTTCATCCGGCGAGATGACATTCGAGACGTCAAAGCCAACCCAGCCGATATCGGCCAGAAAGACTTCCGCCCAAGCATGCGCCGCATCCTGATCAATCCTGTCGTCCATCATAAGATAACCGCTGATATAGCGGGCCGGGAACCCGATCTCGCGGGCCGCGGCGATAAAGATATGGGTATGGTCCTGGCAAACGCCATGGCCTGCCTTGAGAGATTCTTCGGCCGTTGTCGTCACCTCGGTCTGGCCGGTTTCATAGGCGACACGGTCGCGAATCAGGGCGGACAGCGCGTGCATCTGGGAAAGCTCGGAATCCTCATGCGGGAGAGCTTTCAGCAGTTTTCGCAATTCGGGTCCGACCGTCGTCATGGGGGTTTCCCGGCGGTAATACCAGAGCGGTGCATACTGCACTTCAAAGCCAAGCACGCCGTGGGTCTCGTGAGTATCGATCTCGCCTTCGCACATGATCGTCATCTCGGTCTGGCCAGGCTCGATACTGGTCAGAATAACGTGATTGGTATGCTGGTCCGAGAAGCTGAGTTCCTGCTTGGCGCCTTCGAGGCTCATGTTCCAGGACACAATTGACTGCATAGGCGATGAACGCGGCGTCTTGCGAAGCTGCTGGAGTGCGAAATGAACGGGCGTATCGTAATGATAGCTCGTTCTGTGTGAGATCCTGAGGCGCATGATCAGCTATAGAATCTATAATCTTGTTCGATTTGGCCGCTGAGTTGTCCGGTATCCTGAATGAAACCTTTCAGAAACTCGTGCAGCCCCGACGCTAGGATAGAGTCAATGGGGCGTCTGTCCAGCTTGCTGAACATATCCTTTGCCTGGTCCGCACATATACTGCGTTCGCCATAGCGTTCCGAGAGCTGGTCCAGATTGTCCACGATCTCTTCCATGCAATGGGCGATGGAACGGGGCATCGAGCAGTCGAGGATCAGGAAATCGGCGATACTGGTCGGATTGATATCCTCGCCGTTCAGCCAGCGATAGGAGCGGTTTGCCGAGACGGAGCGCAAGATCGTCTCCCACTGCACATTGTCCAGTGATGAGCCGATATGGGAAAGCGACGGCAGCAGGACGTAATATTTAACGTCCAGAATCCGGGCCGTGTTGTCCGTCCGTTCGATGAAGGTGCCGAGGCGGGCGAAATTATAGATATCGTTCCGCAACATGGTGCCGACAAGCGTGCCGCGCACCAGGGTGCTTTGCTGTTTGATGGTGGCGAGAACGGAAGGCAGGTCCCGCTCCCGTATCGGGCGCTGCAGGACCTGATCCAGTACCATCCAGCATTCGTTCGTCGCCTCCCAGACCTCGCGGGTCAGCGCGGTGCGCACCAGCCTGGCATTGGTCCGGGCCTGTTCGATGACATAGCGGACACTGGAGGTGTTTTCCCGGTCACGGAGCAGAAAATCGACAACGTTCGGCGCATTATATTCGCTGTGGCGGGCCATGAAGCCTTCGGTCACACCGGCGGTGGCGATCACGGATTGCCATTCGCTGGTCGCTGCGCTGGAACGGGTGAGGGCGATGCGGAAGCCGGCTTCCAGAAGACGCGCGAGGTTTTCGCTGCGCTCCAGGTAGCGGAACATCCAGAACAGGCCGCCTGCGGATTTTCCGAGCATCAGTCCTCCAGCACCCAGGTGTCCTTGGTCCCGCCGCCCTGGCTGGAATTCACCACCAGTGATCCCTTTTTCAGGGCCACACGGGTGAGGCCGCCGGGCGTGATGTCGATCCGGTCGGGAGAGACCAGAACGAACGGGCGGAGATCGACATGGCGCGGTGCAAGACCGGCCTTGGTCAGGATTGGAACCGTGGATAATGCCAGGGTCGGTTGGGCGATGTAGTTTTCCGGTCTGGATTTCAGCAGTTTGCGGAAGCGGGCAACCTCGCGCTTGCTGGCGGTCGGGCCGATCAGCATGCCGTAACCGCCGGAGCCGTGTACTTCCTTGACCACCAGCTCTTCCAGATTGTCCAGCACATAGGCGAGCGAGTCCGGCTCGCTGCACCGCCATGTGTCGACATTCTTCAGGATAGGTGCTTCGCCTGTATAGAACTCGACGATCTCGGGCATGTAGGAATAGACGGCCTTGTCGTCCGCAACGCCGGTGCCGGGCGCGTTCGCGATGGTGATGCCACCGGATCTGTAGACATCCAGAATGCCCGGGACGCCCAGCATTGAATCCGGGTTGAAATTCATCGGGTCGAGATACTCGTCATCGACCCGCCGGTAAATCACGTCGATCGGCTCATAGCCGCGTGTGGTGCGCATGGCGACACGGCCATCGATCACGCGGAGATCATGTCCCTCGACCAATTCAGCGCCCATCTGGTCGGCGAGGAAGGAATGCTCGAAATAGGCGGAATTGTGGATGCCGGGGGTGAGCACCGCGATGGTCGGCCGGCCATCGCAGGCGTTCGGCGCGGAACGGGCGAGGGTGCGCCGCAGGTTCTTCGGATAGTCGCCGACATTCTGCACCGGAATGCGGGAAAACAGCTCCGGGAACATCTGCATCATGGTTTCCCGGTTCTCCAGCATATAGGAGACGCCGGAGGGGGTGCGGGCGTTGTCTTCCAGCACGAAGAATTCATTATCCTCGGTGCGCACCAGATCGATCCCGACGATATGCGTGTAAACGCCACCCGGCGGATTGACGCCGATCATCTTCGGCTCGAAGGCGCTGTTCTCCGAGATCAGCCGTTCCGGAATGCGCCCGGCCTTGATGATTTCCTGCTGATGATAGAGATCGTAGAGGAACGCGTTGATGGCCCGCACGCGCTGTTCGATACCGCGCGCCAATTTCGACCATTGCCAGGCCGACAGGATGCGGGGAACAACATCGAACGGGATCAGCCGCTCCGTGTTTTCCGCGTCGCCATAGACGTTGAAGGTGATGCCGGTGCGGCGGAAGAAAGTCTCCGCCTCTGCCGACTTTCTGAGTAGCTGACCCGGATCCTCTGAATTGACCCAGTCATAATACTCGCGATACGGCTCGCGGATATCACCTCCGCTGCCGAACATCTCGTCATAATCGTTGTTGCTTGCTCCCATTGTTCGAAATTAGAGCAATTTATCTGGGTATTTCGCAAGTGCGAAGATTTTAGGCAGGCTGAAAAACCACCACCGGTGCCGGTTTCGACAGGGTTTTTTCACCCGGAATTCTGCGGCTTTTGAGGTTTGTTGATGAGGCTTTTATTCAGCCGTCAGGCATCGGTTCCTAGATACTCGAGAAGCTCCGATGTCACCACATCCATCAGCATTGACCGGGTGATCTGCGATTTCAGGACATAGCGATTGATTTCGTTATTTTCCCTGGCTTCCCGCTCTGAAAGCAGGCCCGGCTGGCCCGTGCGCAGGACAATCCGGACATCGTTCTGACCGAGTTCCTCCCGGATCTGATGCGCAACCCTGAGGCCGGCGTCCGGTGTCTCCATCACCACATCAAGCAGGATGATCGAGATACCGTCGCATTTGCTCAGAACGTCGATTGCCTCTGTGCCGGAATATGCGTGGTGAAAATGCAGCGGGCGTCCAAGCAGGACCTCTCCGCCGAGGGCGAAAAGCGTCGACTGATGCACATCGGCATCGTCATCGACGATGAGAATGCGCCAGGGCATCTGTTCTTCCGTGTCGAATTCGACATCGTCTTCGATGTCGGAATCCTCATCCATGAAAACCAGCGCATCGTCGTCGTCTTCTTCGACGTTATCGGCGTACGGTCTATACGATCCCATGCCAGTCCCGAATCGTTCCCATCCCTTGATCATGTCACCACCTGAGTGCTTCTGCTCATGTTTGGTTAATAACGTGGGCCTACTTTTTAAGCGGGCAAGTTCATTTTACAAACCGAGTGTTAAGCCGGGCTTAATAGGCGCACGTGTGATCGTTGAAATTTTCGGGAAAGCTGGATTGATTGCCACAGGCATTCCGGCGCCGTCTGACGCCGGAATGCGCGTTGTGATCAAATACGCTGTGTTGTTAGCCGACGAACGCCCGCTCGACCACGAATTCGGCCGGCTTGTTGTTCGCGCCTT
>NZ_CAXBDC010000144.1:0-8755 GCF_963974195.1 uncultured Nisaea sp. | reverse complement strand
CCGACCGTCGGGCCGTCGCCGTTGACGAGATTGAACACACCGGCGGGGAAGCCTGCCTGCTCCATGAACTCGGCAAAGAGCAGGGAAGACATCGGGGCGATTTCGGACGGCTTCAGCACCACGGTGCAGCCAACGCCGACTGCCGGGATGACCTTCAGGGTCACCTGGTTCATCGGCCAGTTCCACGGCGTGATCAGACCGCAGACGCCGATCGGCTCATGCATGATGTATTCGGTCTGGAACTTCTCGCTCAGCGGATGCTCGAAGGTGAATTCCTTCAGCGCCCGGATGAAGGCCTTGATATGGCCGAGACCGGCTGCTGCCTGCTGGCTGCTGGCGATGTTCTTCGGCGCGCCCATTTCGTTGGAGATGGCGGTTGCCATTTCCTCGATGCGCTCCTGATAGATCTCGGCCAGCTTTTCGACATATCCGACGCGCACGTCGTGGGGCGTGGTGCTCCAGGTCGTGAAGGCGCTCTTCGCGGCGGCGACGGCTTTATTCACGTCGGCTTCGCTGCCAAGGGAAATTGTCGCGAAAGGGGTTTCGTTGGCCGGATTGATGACCTCGAAGTCATTGGTGCTGGCCGGTGCTACCCATTTTCCGTCGATAAAGAAATCGGTCTTGCGTTCCATTTGATCCTCCCGCGGCATTTAGTCGATCCGCGCGCTCGCTCAGTGAATGTTGGCCCGTCTCAGGACTGGACGGCTGTAAAGCCGCATTTGGGTAGTGGGAAGGGCCGGTACAAGGAGCCTCTCCAGAAGAAGGCATGGTTCCCATTAGCTCATGAAATTGTTCGGTGCAACATGCGCAAATTGCACCAGACCAATTGAACCATTCTGGACTGCCCCGCGTAATTTCGCCGGAAGAATCATATTGTTGCGCTGCAAAATATCGGTCTAGTCTTATCGACCAATCGTTTGGAGCTTCTGTTCTCCGAACATTTCGCTGTTGCGAGACGGGGGCCGCGTCCTGCGGGTTCGTTCGCAAAGCTCAGCCGATATGGCGCCCCCGGGGATGGGCGTTATTGAAAATGAAGCGGCGGGCAGGCGGTTTATGAAACAAGGAGGCTGACTATGAATTTCATGAAGATTGCGGCGATCGGCGCAGTTACCGCGATGGCATTTGCCGGAAGTGTGGAAGCGAAGACCTACAAGGTTGCGGTGGACGGCACTTTCGCGCCCCACGCCATGCCGAAGCTTTCCGGCGGTGTCGAGGGATTCAACATCGATTTTGCCAACGAGCTCGGCAAGCGTCTTGGCGCTGAGATGGATATCACAGCGGCGCAATGGTCCGGGCTTCTGCCGGGCATGCAGGCCGGAACCTATGACTTTCTGGTTGCCCCGACCACGCTGACTGAAGAGCGCACGAAGAGCATGCTGTTCAGCGAGGGTTATCTCAATACCGACTTCCAGTTTCTGGTGAAGAAGGGGGCTCCGGCGGTTACGGATCTCGCGGGCTTCAAGGGCAAGGTCATCGCGGTGAATAAAGGGTCCGCTTATGATCAGTGGGCACGGGGGTTGGAGAGTGAGGTTGGCTGGAAGGTCGAATCGTACGGCACGCAAACCGATGCCGTTCAGGCGGTTATTTCCGGACGCGCTTTCGCTAACGTCGCGGGCAACACGGGAGTTGCCTGGGCGGTGAAGAAAAATCCGATGATCGAGCTCTCCTACCTGCATTCGACAGGCAAGGTGTTCTCGGTGCCTTTCCGCAAGGATAGTGCGGAATTGCGCAACAAGGTGGATGCCGCCATCGAGTGCATGAAGCTGGATGGCACCATGGCGAAGCTGAGCGAGAAATGGTTCGGTGTGACGCCGGCTCCGGGGTCCGCGGCGATTACGGTTCAGCCGGGATATGGCGAGCCTGGATTCGAAGGCTACGATCCGACGGAACATACCCCGTCCTGTAGCTGATTGGCCTGTCGCTGATCGATCCATATCGGGAAGGGCGGCGGGCGGTCACAGAGCCCGCCGCCTTCCTTCTTGCAGCGCTAGAGAAAGATACCCCAGCCATGACAGCGATCCTTGAGGCGCGCGGTCTCTGGAAGTCATTTGGCGATTTCGATGCCCTGAAAGGCGTTGATTTCACCCTGAATACCGGCGAACTCGTCTTCGTCATCGGTCCGTCCGGATCCGGTAAAAGCACGATGCTTCGATGTTTCAACCGGCTGGAAGAGCCAACCGACGGTTCCGTCATGTTCGATGGCGTGGACCTGATGGACCGCTCCGTCGATATCAATCTGATGCGGCGGCGCCTCGGCATGGTGTTCCAGCAATTCAACCTCTATCCGCATCTGACGGCGCGGGACAATGTCACGCTGGCCCTGCGCAAGGTGCTTGGAAAACCCCGGGCGGAAGCGAACGCGATAGCCGAAGCCATGCTGGAGCGGGTTGGACTGGGCGATAAGGCCGATTCCCATCCGGGAGCATTGTCGGGCGGCCAGCAACAGCGTGTGGCGATCGCCCGGGCTCTGGCGCTGGAGCCGTCCGTCATGCTGTTTGACGAGCCGACAAGCGCGCTCGACCCGGAGCTGGTCGGCAGTGTGCTGCAGGTCATGCAGCAGCTGCGCGAAGCCGGGATGACGATGGTCGTTGTCAGCCACGAGATGCGGTTTGCCCGCGCGGCGGCCGACCGGGTGATCTTCATGGCCGACGGGCAAATTCTGGAAGAGGGCACGCCGGACAAGATTTTCAGCGCTCCCGAACACGCCCGGACCCGTGAATTCATGCAAGAGATCGGTCAATGAGTGCAGCACCGGAGGCAGGCACCTGGGCCCATTTCATTGAAACCTTTTTCCGCCCGGACCTGATCGACCAATATGCCGGTGCCATCGGCAAAGGCGTCATCGTGACCTGCGAGATCGCGGTTCTTGTCGTCATCTGCGGGCTTGCACTGGGCATGCTGCTGGCGATTGTGCGGTCTTACCGGATTACCGCTCTGTCCCTGACCATCGTGGGGTTGGTCGATCTGCTGAGATCGATGCCACCTTTGGTCATTATCCTGCTGCTCTATTTCGGGCTGCCGACCGTGGGCCTGACGCTCTCCGGGTTTTTTGTGCTGTGGCTGGTTTTGAGCCTGGTGCTTGCGGCTTTCGCGGAGGAAATTTTCTGGGCCGGTATTCTCTCTGTCCGCAAGGGGCAATGGGAAGCGGCGCGGTCCACCGGGCTCGGGTTTAACCAATGCCTGATCTATGTGGTTGTGCCCCAGGCCATCCGCATGACGGTCGCCCCGCTGACCAACCGGACCATCGCCATCACCAAGAACACGGCGCTCGGCACCGTGATCGGGGTCGGCGAGATTCTGAACGAGGCCTCGACGGCGCAATCCTTCTCCGGCAGCGCAACGCCGCTGATGATGGGGGCCATCGCCTATATTTTGCTTTTCATTCCGGTTGTCCTTGTCGGCCGATGGATAGAGACACGGTTCCAGTGGAGGCGTGCCTGACATGGAAATGCTGATCTACAATTTCTTCAATTTAGAGATCATGGCGGAAGCCTATCCGCTGCTGCTGCGTGGCGCGGGACAGACGCTTTTGCTCTGCCTGGCGGTGATCCCTCTTGGTTTGCTTGGCGGCCTGCTCGTCGCCCTTGCTGCCCGCACCCGGAGACGGGTTCTGCGCTATGCGGTCATTGCGTTCATCGATCTGTTTCGCGCGGTTCCGCCACTTGTGCTGCTGATCTTCGTCTATGCGGGATTACCGTTTGCAGGCCTGGATATCTCTCCTTTCGCGGCGGTGTGCATCGCCTTCCTGCTGAACAACTCGGCTTATTTCGCGGAGATCTTCCGGGCTGGCATCGAGAGTATTGGTGCCGGACAAACGGAGGCGGCGCGATCCACGGGGCTCGGCCCGCTGCAGACCATGGCATATGTGGTGCTGCCGCAGGCCACGCGGAATGTGCTCCCGGATCTGCTCAGCAACAGTATTGAAGTCGTGAAGATGACCTCAATCGCCAGTGTCGTTTCGTTTCAGGAGCTTCTGTATTCGGCCGATATGGCGCGGTCCCTGACCTATAATTCATCGCCACTCGTCATGGCGGCGGTGATGTATCTGGCGCTTCTCTGGCCTGTGGTCCGTATTCTTAGCCGGATGGAGCACCGGGTCGGTCAATAGGTTCCGACGCATCTGGAAGTCCGGGTTATCGGGCTTCCAGGCCTGCCCTTTGAAGGCAATGTTTCATATGGAAGAAGTCCACCGGCCTGCGGAACGGGTGCACGGAGAGGAACCAGCGCGTAATATCTTCGGGTTGGGGCACGATGTCACCGAACCAGTTTTCGCGCGCCGCAGTGATGAAAATATCCGTCTCACGCTCTGCCGCGCCCGGATTTCCAAGTTGAGCGAAAGCCATTGCCGCCCACGCTTGTGGATAGAATGCGGCTTCATTCGCCTTGGCTGCAGCCCAGATAGTGCCGGAGTAATCCCGGCAAACGAAACGGCAGGCGGCTTCGACGGACCAGTGCAGAGATTGATAGGACAAACTGGCATCCTTAAATTTCTCAAGTCGCCGTATAGCCTCTTCGGTTTCTCCACAATAGGCGAGGCCCAGGGCTGAGGACACAGCGACACCGATATCGTTTTCGTTCAAGGTTTCAGCGATACCGAAACAGAGGATAGCCCGTTCATATTCACCGACGGTGATATAAGCCCAGCCGGAGGCCTGATAACTTTTGGCATCTCTTGGTCCCAGATCTACCGAGCGTTTGGCATGGTCGAGTGCCAGCGTTGAAAGCTCGCTCTCTTGCTCGTACCCGGGGCAAACGAAACGCTTCAGGCTGGAATAGAAGGACAGGCTGGAGTGGGCCGGGGCAAAATCAGGCTGATCCTGCAGGGCGGACGTAAAAATTTCCCCGGCTTCCGACCAGCTTGTCGGTGTCCAGAGATGCATTAATCTGCGGCCTTGCATCCAGCGGTCATAGACGGGGGACGATTCCGTGGTTTCGTCTGACCTGGATATGGCGCGGGCTGTCGCCGAGTGAATATTGAGCGCGACAGCCAGCTTCTGGACAAGCTGCTTCAGCGTCTTTGGCCAAGTCTCCAGGCTTGCCTGATTCTCCTCGCTCCAGAGTATGGCGTCTGTTGCCATGTCGCGAACGGAGAGAGCGACATGAAGAACAGCTTCTTTCTGGAAAGCTTCACCGGAGACTGCGTATGTCGGTACGGTTGGGATTACTGCTCTTTGATGGTCCTGGCTCCGCTCGCCGTCGAGCACTTGCCATTCACGGAATTTCAGCAGGCTCGACATGAACTGGTGCCGGAAAGCCCGCGCCATGAACTTTTGAGCGTCCGGAACACCAGTATCGGAGAATGTGTTGATGATCAGGCGGGGGGTGCCGAAGGGGGATGATTTGTCTGTCGTTGCGCCGGACGTGTCGGGAGTTTCTCCATTGGTTTCCGCTCCGGACTTGATCAGGGCAACGAGCCTCTTCGTTTCGTCCGAAGGCTCCATGTCGAAGTCACTCTCAAGCAGCGACCAAAGACGGTTGTAGCGCTTGAGGGCCGAGCCGATATCGCCCGCGCGAACATGCTGCAGCATCAGCTCGCGGCATGCCCCTTCATGTGTCGGGTCGAGATTGGAAAGAGCGAGCGCGGCATTTCTTGCGACTTGTGTCGCATCTGGCCCGGCCCGGCCCGGGCGCTGGCCAAGGCGATCTTCAAGATCGGCAACGAGCCGGTCGTGCATGATTTGACGCTGTGATAGGACCCATGAGTGAAATGCCTCATCAAGATCCTCGAACCCGAGCAGGAGAGAGGAGGATATGTCCGAGCGTTGAAGAAGAATCGGATTGATCGGTGCATCGGCGTCGCATTCGAGAACGGTCCACAAGTCCGTTTCAAAGGCCTCTATGTTCAGACGCACTTCATTTCTTGTGACCTCGATGCCGAACACACCCGTAGCTTCGAAATACTGGTTCAGTCTGCGGAGGGCCTGGCGCAGGGATGCGCGCGCGAGATCTTCGGTGCCGCCGCTCCAGAGTAATCCGGCGATGCTTTCGCGACTCGCGCTCCGGGTCGGCTGCAACAAGAGGTAGGCGAGAATCGCCTGCGCCTTCCGGCTGGGCAATGCGGCTGACCCGTTTGGCGCCTCGATCAGAAAGCCGCCAAGCAAGCTGACATAAAGCGTGTCTCTACCCGGAAGCGCTTTCGGGTGAGCCGGTGCACCGCTTAGTGATGTGGGATCTTCCGTCAGATGATAGGGAGCGTCGGCCATGGTTCCCAATAAACAGTCATCTTATTAACTATATAGTACTGATCGCGGGTCTCGCCAGCCGACGAACGACAAGAAAGTGAGATTCATTCCTGTGTAATTGGAATTGGTCCTCGATTGTGGCGGCTGATGGTGGAAATTCTGATCCATTAAGCACTTTTCTGCGCATTTTCATTCATGATGGGGAGGGGGGCGTAAGAAGATTGCAATGAATGGCTCATCAAGCTGTCACCTTGGCGCTTTAGCATCCGTCTTTTGTGAATGGCGGGTGTGGATATGGACGGAATATCGGGGAGGAACTGGATCCGGCGTGAGCTTGAGAAGCGCAGGCCGGTCGTTTCATATTGTAACCCCGATGATTCCCTGACCCGGCAATTGCTGATCCGGTGCGTTGAACTGCTGAGTGGCCAGCCGCGCCTGCAACGGATGTATGACGATTATTGCAGGCGAAACCGTGACACTGACAATTTCTGGCATTCGGCCGTCGATTATCTGAAGCTGTCAGTGAATTTCGAACAGGCGAGGCTGAACGCGATTCCTGCCGAAGGGCCGCTCATCGTTGTCGCCAACCATCCGTTCGGGGTTCTTGACGGTATTGCGGTCGGGCATATCACGTCGCTCGTTCGAAAGGACTTCAAACTCCTGGCGCATGCTGCTCTCGGGCGCGCCGAACCGTTGCGGCCCTATCTGATCCCGATCGAATTCGACGGCGCTTCCAGTGCCGTGCGCAGTAATGTGGAATCAAAGCGTAAAGCTCTGGCCCATCTGCATGACGGGGGAGCGTTGGTAATCTTTCCTGCGGGACGTGTGTCGACATCGGAGAAGCTGTTTGGCCGGGCGACGGATGCGCCCTGGAAGCTTTTTGCCGGCAAGCTCATCGCGCAAACGGACGCAACGGTCGTTCCAATCTTCTTCGAAGGGCAGAACCGCTTCCTGTTCCATCTGGTCAGCCGGTTCAGTGAAGCCCTTCGCGAAGCCCTGCTGATGAGCGAGGTTGCCCGCCGGATCGGTGATGACGTCCAGGCGCATATAGGCACACCTGTCCGGTCTTCCGAGCTTTCCTTTGGAAACGATCGACAAGAACTACTCGATCATCTGCGCGACATGGTCTACGGGCTCGATCCGATGAGCCGGCAGGTTGTCGCCGCTAGTTAGGCAGCGCCCCAGGTTGGGCTCAAATGCGGTCGCCGCAGTATGACATTGGCTGGATTAGCCAAGCATAAACTCCTGATACACGGCATTTGCGAGCGAGTCACAATGCTTGGCGTCGGGCTAACCCTACGATCTGCAAAGACAGCCGTATAAATGGATCGGCAGATTAAACGGAAAGAACTATGAGAGATTATATGATATACAACCAAATAGAGAATTTTTAAGTTTACTGTAAAGTTGGGGCGTGAAAATGGTTTCGCATCC
The DNA here is from genome assembly GCF_963974195.1 of uncultured Nisaea sp. Taxonomy (NCBI): domain Bacteria; kingdom Pseudomonadati; phylum Pseudomonadota; class Alphaproteobacteria; order Rhodospirillales; family Thalassobaculaceae; genus Nisaea; species uncultured Nisaea sp. Next base: position 1,139 of record NZ_CAXBDC010000144.1, on the reverse strand, counting down.
GGGCGTTAGTCAAAATCAAATACCCCTTGAGGATCTGAATGGTGACGGTGTTTATACCGTGGATTTTCAGTTTCTAACGCCGTTTACCGGACGCAATCTTGAGAGCGTTTTGGACGCACTCGATACTTGGGAAAGCGTGACGAACGTCGATTTTTCCCAATATGCGGCTGACCCGGAAAATGTCATTACATTTGATATTGGTGCTCTTTCCGGAGGGTATTGGGGTTTTGCATATACGGGCGGCGATATCGTTTTTTCATCGTCTGCATTATACACTATTTCAGATCGTAATTTGGATGTGTTGGCGCTCCATGAGATTGGGCATTCGCTTGGTCTTGCTCATCAAAACAGCAACAGCGTCATGATCTCTGCCATCCCAAACGCGGCAGACGCCCCCACCTATAATGATCTGGCTGTTACGGACTTCCTCTTTGGAGATGCCTTGCCCGCTACGGAACCATCTTTGCAGTCGGGCGGCGAGGGCGCGCAAACAATTTTCGGAAATGCTGGCGCCGACCTGATTTACGGGAACCAGGGGCAAGACGTGCTGTCTGCGCGGGCCGGTGACGATATTCTCTTTGGAGGGCAGGACGAGGATATACTCTCAGGCGATTCCGGAAGCGACGTTCTTTATGGAAATAAAGGCGCTGATTTTGTCGATGGCGGTTCTGAAAACGATAAACTCTACGGCGGGCAGGGCGACGACACGCTTTCAGGCGGGCCTGGAGATGATGTTCTTTATGGGAACAGAGGTAACGACTTTCTTGTTGGAGACTTGGGAAACGACCAATTATATGGTGGTCAGGGAGCAGACCATTTCGTCGTAGGAAATGGCGCGGACTCGATTTTCGGTTTCGATCAGGCGGAAGGCGATAATCTCTCCGATTTATCCGGAATTCTCGCCAGCGTTGAGGGCGGAGCCCTCATTACCTATGCGGATCAATCGACAGTCCTGCTTGTCGGTGTGGACGCCGAAACGCTCAATTGGGGTATTGTCTGAAGCCGCTGAAGAGCGGGCTGATGCATTCTTCGCTGTAAGAGCCAGCCTCGATTGAGGCTGGCTTTTCTATGGATGCGGAACTTTAGGCCGAGCGGTAAAGCTTGGTCATGGAGAATTCCCGGTGGCCGAGGGCTTCCGC
>NZ_CAXBDC010000143.1:0-8757 GCF_963974195.1 uncultured Nisaea sp. | reverse complement strand
ATATTGCTTGGGAGCAGAACCCATGTCGGACAACCGCAGCGCGACCGTCAAGCGCGTGACCAATGAAACCAGCATTTCCGTCGAGCTTTCGCTGGACGGAACCGGGAAATATGACGTCGAGACCGGGATCGGCTTCCTCGACCATATGCTGGAGCAACTGTCCCGACATTCGCTGATGGATCTGAAGGTCCGGGCCGAGGGTGATCTGCATATCGATGCACACCACACGACCGAGGATTGCGGCTGGGCCATCGGCGATGCCTTGTCGAAGGCGCTGAAGGACCGCAAGGGTATCAACCGGTACGGCTCCTCCTATCTGCCGATGGACGAGGCGCTGAGCCGGGTTGCGCTCGATTGCTCGAACCGCCCCTTTCTGGTCTGGCGGGCGACTATGCCGGCGCAGAAGCTGGGCGATATGGACACGGAGCTGTTCCGGGAGTTTTTCCAGGCCTTCAGCCAGGCGGCCGGGCTGACCCTGCATATCGAGAATCTTTACGGCGACAACACGCACCATATCGTCGAATCCATCTTTAAGGGGGTCGGCCGGGCGTTGCGGGTGGCCATTGAGATCGACCCGCGTCGCGGCGATGCCGTGCCTTCGACCAAGGGCACCCTCGGGGGGAGCCTGTGACCGCCTCTGGCGGCCGGACCACAGTCGCAGTTGTTGATTATGGGTCCGGCAACCTCCGTTCGGTGGCGAAAGCCTTCGAGCGGGTGGCGGCCGAGCATGGCAAAGGCACCGAGATTGTCGTGACATCCGATCCGGCCGTGGTGCGCGCGGCCGGGCGCATCGTGCTGCCGGGGGTTGGTGCCTTCGCGGATTGCCGTGGCGGTCTCTATGGCCTGCCCGGCATGGTCGAGGCGCTGACGGACGCAGTACTCGGGAACGGCACGCCGTTTCTCGGCATCTGCGTCGGCATGCAGCTCATGGCGGAGCGCGGGCTGGAGCATGTGACGTCGGAGGGGCTGGGCTGGATCGGCGGCGAGGTGCGTTTGATCAAACCCGCGCCGGCACCGGATGGCCAGGCCCTCAAGGTTCCGCATATGGGCTGGAACAGGCTGAATATCCTCCAGCCGGAGCATCCGCTGCTGAAAGGCATCGAAGAGGGTGCTTTCGTTTACTATGTGCACTCATATCTGTTCGATGTGGCAGACCGCGCCGACCTGATCGCGTCCAGCGATTACGGGGGCGAGATTGCGGCGCTCATCGGACGCGAGAATTACTTTGGAACCCAGTTTCATCCGGAGAAGAGCCAGGCCAACGGGCTTGCCTTCATCCGGAATTTTCTCGACTGGGCTCCATGAAGGAGGGCGGCATGGACGACAGCGGCGCTGAAACACATTTTCCGCCGGCTCCCACGGTCGAGATGCTGACCGAGTTCGGCCCGGGCGACTTGCAGGACCTGTCGGACGCGGCGGAAGCGGCGATCAAGGATGGTGGCGGTTTCGGATGGATATCCCCGCCGCCGCGGGAAACGCTGGAAGCGTTCTGGCGCGGGGTCCTGCTGATCCCCGAGCGCGATCTTTTCGTGGGCCGGCTCGACGGGGTGATCGCGGGCTCTTGCCAGATCCAGAAACCGGCACGGAACAACGAGGCGCAGCGTCATACCTGCAGCCTGACGACGACCTTTGTCGCTCCATGGGGCCGGGGGCATGGTCTGTCCCGCGATCTGATGGAGATTGCTGAAAAGCACGCGCGGGACGAAGGTTTCAAGGTGTTGACGCTGGATGTGCGCGAAACCCAGCATGCGGCCATTCGGCTCTATGAACGGCTTGGATATATCCGGTTCGGCAGCCTGCCGCATTATGCCTATGTGCGGGACGGCTTCGTTGCCGGACACTTTTTTTACAAGGAATTGGACGCGGCATGATCCTGTTTCCCGCGATCGATCTGAAGGGCGGCCAGTGTGTCCGGCTGCTCAAGGGCGAAATGGATACGGCGACGGTCTTCAATGACGATCCCGGCGCCCAGGCGCGTCTGTTTCAGGACGCCGGGTGCGGCTGGGTTCATGTCGTCGATCTGGATGGCGCCTTTGCCGGGGAAACCCGGAATGGCGAAGCGGTTGACCGGATTCTGGCGGCAGTCGATGTGCCGGTGCAGCTTGGCGGCGGTATCCGCGACATGGCGGCGATCGATGCCTGGCTTGAAAAGGGCGTCGCCCGGGTCATTCTCGGCACCGTGGCCCTGCGGGACCCGGAACTGGTGAAAGCAGCCTGCGCGCGCCATCCGGGACGTATCGCGGTCGGTATCGATGCCCGCGACGGCATGGTCGCGGTCGAAGGCTGGGCCGAAACCTCGACCCTGTCGGCCGTTGATCTCGCGCGGCAATTCGAAGGCTGCGGCGTGGCGGCAATCATCTTCACCGATATCGACCGGGACGGCGCTCTCGGCGGCGTCAATGTGGCGGCGACCGCCGCTCTGGCAAACGCGATCTCGACGCCGGTGATCGCCAGCGGCGGGGTGGCTTCGCTCGATGATCTTGCCGCGCTTAAGGCGGCGGGCGCGCCGGGTATCGCGGGCGCGATTTCAGGCCGGGCGCTCTATGACGGGCGGATCGATCTGGCCGAAGCGGTCGCTCTGCTGGCCGCCCCCGAAGCGGAGGCCGTCTGATGCTGACAGCGCGCGTTATCCCCTGTCTCGACGTGAAGGACGGCCGTGTCGTCAAGGGCGTCAACTTTCTCGATCTGGTCGATGCCGGCGATCCGGTGGAGCAGGCCAAGATCTATGACCGCGAAGGCGCGGACGAGCTTTGCTTTCTCGATATCACCGCCAGCCATGAGGAACGGGACACGCTGTTCGATGTTGTTGGCCGGACGGCGGAGCAGTGCTTCATGCCGCTGACCGTCGGCGGTGGCGTGCGCACGCTGGAGGATATCCGCAAGCTGTTGCTGGCAGGTGCCGACAAGGTGTCGATCAACACGGCGGCGGTGAAGGACCCGGATTTCGTGCGCCGGGCGGCGGAGAAATTCGGCAGCCAGTGCATTGTCGTGGCGGTGGATGCGAAAAGCGTCGGGCCGGACAAGTACGAGATCTTTACCCATGGCGGCCGCGAGGCGACGGGCATCGATGCCGTCGCCTGGTCCCAACGCATGGCTGAATACGGAGCGGGCGAAATCCTGCTGACCTCGATGGACCGGGACGGCACCAAGCAGGGCTTTAACCTGCCGCTCACCCGGGCGATTTCCGATGCGGTGAGCATTCCGGTGATTGCCAGCGGCGGTGTAGGCACGCTGGAGCATTTCGCTGAAGGCATTCTCGAAGGCCACGCCTCGGCGGTCCTGGCCGCGTCCGTCTTCCATTTCGGCACGTTCCGCATCTCCGAGGCAAAAGCGGCGATGGCAAAGGCCGGTGTTCCCGTGAGGCCGCAATGAGCGAGCATATTCTCGACCGGCTGCACGCGGTCATCGACTCCCGCAAGGGGGCTGATCCGGAAAGCTCTTACACAGCAAAGCTGTTCGACAAGGGCCCGAAAAAGATCGGCCAGAAGGTTGGCGAAGAGGCGGTCGAGACCGTGATCGAAGCCGTCGCCGGCGATCGTGCCGGGCTGACGGCGGAGAGCGCCGACCTGCTGTATCATCTGCTTGTGCTGTGGAGTGCGTCGGGGGTCAGGCCGGAGGATGTCTGGGCTGAACTGGCGCGCCGCGAGGGGCTGTCCGGGATCGAGGAAAAGGCAAGCCGCTCCGAGTGAGCGCCGCCGATTGGGAGTGAGGGGAAGTTCGATGTCCTATGATGAGCAGAATGTATTCGCCAAGATCCTGCGCGGCGAAATTCCCAACAAGACCGTCTATGAAGACGAGCATGTTCTCGCCTTTGAGGATATCCAGCCCCAGGCTCCGGTGCATGTGCTGGTGATCCCGAAGGGTCCCTACAAGACCATGAACGAATTCTCGGAGCAGGCGAGCGATGAAGAGATCGTCGCCTGGGTCCGGGCCATCGGCAAGGTGGCGAAGATCACGGAAACCCGCGAAGACGGGCATCGCCTGATCGTGAATACCGGCGAGAATGGCGTGCAGGACGTGCCGCACCTCCATATCCACCTGCTCGGCGGCCGCCGTCTTGGCCGGATGCTGCAGAAGCCGGACTAAAGCGGGGGGATTATTCCCCTTCCACGATCCGCATATTGTCTCCCCAGAAGGAATAGAGCCCGTCCAGCACGGCGGCAAAGTCCAGGCTGCGGTAGGCCCAGGCGATTTCCTGGCCTTCCAGCGAGAAATAGTCCGCATCGCCCTTCAGCGGGCAATGGGTCACCTTGTCCAGCTTGACCAGCGGTACGGTCAGGGCCTGCTCCGGCAGGTAGAGGCGGGGCTCGTAAGCCCGGCGGCCGATTTCTATTACCCGCAGTGCATCCACGCTGTCCGCGACGAGACGATCACCGAAAAAGATCCGGATCCTGCGCCCGGCAGGCTGGACCACCATGAAGTGGTGCGGATTTGCAGGGTTGCGGATCGCTCCCTCAACCGGGGCAACAGTGTCGGGCAAATCACTCTCTGCCACAGGCATTCTCCCTTGATGGTCAATGCTGAAGATCTTGGGTGCAACTCTCCAATGTACAAGGACACGGTTGCGCGAACCGTCGCCAGGGTGCGTTGCAAATAAGTCTTTAAGGCGGGGTAATTTAAGGTTTAGCGTTTAACCCACACCATAGAGTGTTGATTTTATTGATTGATATGCGGTCCTGGATTGATTAAAGTAAAACTGTAAACAGATGCCAAGATATAGAGAAAACAGCATCCATTTTTTCTATATGTTGTTGCCTGTTTGTATGGGCATGCGAATATTGACCTGGACCTGAACAATGCTGATCGAAGAACTTCAGCAGGAACTCGACAAAATCGTCTCCAAGCACGAGGCGTTTTTGCGTCGCTATCCAGGCGGTGAAATCGCCGATCTGAGACAGCGTGATCTGCGCGCCGTTCGTCTTCCGGGCGTGGATCTGCGCCAGGCATTGCTCGCTGGTGCCAATTTACAGAACAGTGTTTTTGCCGGCGCCAACCTGTCCGACGCCCAGATGCTGACGGCGCGTCTCAGCAATTCCGATCTGTCCGGCAGCCGCCTCGTCGGCGCCAATCTGCGGGGGGCGTCTCTCGCCGGCGCGAAGCTGATGGCGGCGGACATGACCAACGCCGATCTGCGGCCGATGAAGATCCGCGACGTGCATCACGCGATCGAGCAGGTGGCCGATCTGCAGAACAGCGACATGTCCGAGGCGAAGCTGATCCATACCGACCTCAGCAACGCCAACCTTTCCGGCGCGGTTGCAGTCAGTGCGAACTTCTCCTCCGCCAAACTGGTCGGTGCCAATCTCCATCATGCCGATCTCAGCCGGACGATCTTCAAGGACGCGGTGTTGCAGAACGCCAATCTTCAGGGTGCGAACCTGACCCAGGCGCAGATGCGCAACAGCGATCTTTCCGGTGCGGACCTGCGGTCCTGCAACTTTGACGGTGTCGATCTGACCGATGCGGACCTGACCGATTGCCGCATAGCGTCGGGCATGGAAAATCTGCCGGAAGATATCCGGAACCGGCTTGTGGAGCATTTCCACTGGGTTTCCTCGGGTGGCGCCAAAGGCACGCGCGGGGATTTCCGTGATACGGATCTTTCCGGCATGGATCTGAGCGGGGCGGAGCTTAGCGCGGCGGAAATGTCCCGGGTCAAGCTGAACGGCACCAAGCTGAAAGGCGCGTCGCTCCGGCTCGCCAACCTGCAAAATGCCAACCTGACCCAGACGGATTTGACCCGGGTAGACATGCGCGGGACAAATCTGAAAGACGCGGATCTGAGCGGCGCGATCCTGGTCTCCGCCCGCCTGTCCCGGATTGCGATCCTGAAGCCGGGTACCCTTGAGGTGCTGCGGGAATGGCCGACGGATCTGCGGGGCGCCAAGCTGGTCGGCGCGGACTTGCAGCGGGCTGATTTCGCGGGTGCCCTTGTCGAGGATACCTGCTTCGACCATGCGGACGTGACCCATGCCAGCTTTACCGAAGTGGCGGTCCGGTCCTGCTCTTTCCTTGATGTGCGCGGTGGCGATCCGGCATTGCTCGAAGAGAACTCCTAGACGGCATCCCACCTGAAAACAGGTCAGACCGCCCCATAACCAGCCGGGAGACATTCTCGGTGGGGCGGATATGGTTGCGCGGGTTCGGACAGTGGCGTTTCAGGGGGTGGATACCCTCGATATCGATGTTCAGGTGCATATGGGCAACGGGCTGCCCGCCTTTTCCATCGTCGGCCTTCCGGCCAAGGCCGTGGACGAGAGCAAGGACAGGGTCCGGGCGGCGCTGAGTGCGCTTGGTCTTGCCCTGCCGCCACAGCGCATCACCGTCAATCTTGCCCCGGCCGACGTCATCAAGGAAGGCAGTCACTACGATCTGCCGATCGCCGTCGGGATCCTGGTGCAGATGGGGGTGCTTCCGGCGGAGGAAATCGCCGGATATCTGGTGCTTGGCGAACTGGCGCTGGACGGGCAATTGACGGAAGTCTCCGGGATATTGCCCGCGGCCCTCGGGGCGGTCTCGCGCGGGGTTGGCATCATCTGTCCGGAAAAGGTTGGCCCGGAAGCCGCCTGGGCCGGGGATCTCGATGTGCTGGCGCCGCGCACACTGCTGGCGCTGATCAATCATTTCAAGGGCAGCCAGGTGCTCACCCCGCCCGAGCCCGCGGGGGCGGAGGAGCCGGGCCTGTTTCCCGATCTTGCGGATGTGAAAGGCCAGGAAAGCGCCAAGCGGGCGCTCGAAATCGCGGCGGCCGGTGGCCATAACCTCTTGATGACGGGCCCTCCGGGTGCGGGCAAGTCGATGCTGGCTGCCCGGCTGCCGGGGCTTCTGCCGCCGCTCGATGCGCGGGAGGCACTGGAGGTCAGCATGGTGCGCAGCGTTGCGGGCGACCTGAAGGGCGGCCGGATATCGCGCGCCCGGCCCTATCGTGATCCGCACCACTCCAGCAGCATCCCGGCGCTTGTCGGCGGCGGCCTGAAGGCCCGACCGGGGGAAGTCTCCCTCGCGCATTGCGGGGTCCTGTTTCTCGACGAGCTGGCGGAGTTTCCGCGCACGGTGCTGGATTCACTGCGGCAATCGATCGAGACAGGGCAGGCGGTGGTGAGCCGGGCCAACCACCGGGTAACCTATCCGGCCCGGTTCCAGCTCATTGCGGCGATGAATCCCTGCCGGTGCGGATATCTCTCCGATGCGGCACAGGCCTGCGGGCGCGCGCCGAAATGCGGCCTCGACTATCAGGCGCGTCTTTCAGGCCCGCTGCTGGACAGATTCGACCTGCGTATCGAGGTCGAGCCGGTCTCGGTCCGGGAGCTGGGACTGCCGCCCGATACAGAACGGTCCGAAATCGTGGCCGCCCGGGTGGCTGCCGCCCGCAGCCTCCAGCGCCGCCGTTTCGAGAGAGCGGGGGGCGAGGGCAAGACCAATGCGGAGCTTGGCGGAAAGCTGCTGGAGGAGCATGCCCGGCCCGATCCGCCGGGGCAGGCTTTGATGGAGGAGGCGGCGGCCCGCCTCGCACTGTCGGCGCGCGGCTATCATCGTATCCTGCGGGTTGCCAGAACCATTGCCGATCTGGAGCAGTCTGAAGCTGTCAGAAAACATCATGTTGCGGAGGCACTGGCTTACAGGGGGCTGGTTCTGAAAAAAGCAGCCTGAATAGAGTAAAATTCTACTCACACGAGAGAATAATATGATATTCGGTCATATCGATAATTATCGGTGTGGCTGTTATGTCCGCGCGCAACGGAAGCCCGATCCGGCTTCTCGCTTCTGTCCTGCTGTTGTCTTTGCTTCTGGCCCCGCCGCCGGTGCGTGCGGAGCCGTTGGATGCCAATTGTTTCCAGCAGTGCCCGGTGACGCGGACGGTGAACCGGATCGTCGCGCGTGCCAGCCATACATTTTCCAACAACGCCGCGACGAAGTTCGCCGATTGGGTGGCCTATGACGTCGTGCCGGCGGATATCGGCCCCTCGCAGCGCCGGTCCTGGCGTCCCGACCCCTTGTTGCCGCCGGATGAGACGCTGGAGCCGGCGGATTACAAGGGGGCGCACAAGGCGCTGAAAACGGACCGGGGGCATCAGGCACCATTGGCCAGCTTCACGGGCGCACCCGGCTGGCAGGCGACAAACTACCTCTCGAACATCACGCCGCAGAAAAGCGCCCTCAATCAGGGCCCCTGGAAAGAGCTCGAGGCAGCAGTCCGGGTTCTTGCAAGGTCTGGCGCCGGACGTGTGCACGTTCTTACCGGGCCGCTGTATGAGCGGGAGATGCCGCCGCTTCCGGGAGCGGACGAGCCGCATCGCGTGCCGAGCGGATACTGGAAAATCATCTCCCTGCTGCGCGGAGACGCGCTTGAGGTTGCGGGTTTCGTGCTGGATCAGGAAGTGCCGCGCAAAGCCGATTTCTGTGACAGGGCCTATGAGGCGTCTGTTGCCGGAATCGCCGTGCGGTCCGGCCTGACATTCACGCCGGAACTGGAAAGAGCGCCTGGCGGTCAGGTCAATATGCTGCGGGCGCGTCTTGGCTGCGCGGCAATCGTCTCGTCATCCGGGGCGACGCCGCGCAGTTGAGATTTCAGCGTTTGGACTCGATGGCGTCCCAGAGTTCCGCCTCGATGGAACGTCCATCGAAACGGCCGAGTTCCTGCAGGCCGGTTGGCGAGGTCACATTGATTTCCGTCAGATAGTCGCCGATCACGTCGATGCCGACGAAGATCAGTCCCTTCTCGGCCAGGGTCGGGCCGATGATCTCGCAGATTTCCGC
>NZ_CAXBDC010000142.1:0-8927 GCF_963974195.1 uncultured Nisaea sp. | reverse complement strand
TCCACCTCCACATCGACGGCCATCGGCTCCAGCGGCTCCACCGCCGTGCGGCGGTTCAGGATCTCGCTGAGGCTGCTCAGCCCAGAACGGCTGGTCTCGTCGACAGCCCGATCCCCGGTAATGACATAGGCCAGCCGCGTATCCAGTGCGGCGCGCATGATCCAGCGATCCTGTTCGCTCATCGTGCCCGCCGTCTGTGCGCCGGCACTGCCCGGCAAGACCGGAGACAGCAGGACCGCGAGCAGGAGAGTGGCCGCCGTTGCCCCGGACCGTGCATTGCCCACACCGCGCACAAGGCCACGCATGATCAGGGTGATGATGAAATCCACCAGCAGCAGAAGGGCGGCTGCGGTCAGCCCCCAGGGCGCGAGGTCAAGTTCGTCCCCACCGCCATAATGAGCCACCCCCGTGCCTTCGGGGGCACTGGCAAGCGGCACCATCCGCGCCGCCTGCGGGCCGAGATTGAAAGCCATCCGCGACAGTTCGCTGCCGTAATAGCCCGGCGGATGATCCGGTCCGATCACCGGTGCCGCATCGCCCCCCAGCTCAAGCGCCCGGGTGCTGGCTTGCGGCGCCCCGAGCTGGCCGAAGCCATCCAGAGTTTCCACCGCCGGAGCGGTCCCGCCGCCCGCTGCCTCGCCGACCCCGGCACTGACAGCGACAATCCGGCGGAGCATTTCGACAAAGGCGCCGGAGATGGAAAGGTCGCTCCAGTCCGTGTTGGCCGTGGTGTGGAACAGCACGATCCGCCCATCCCCGCGCGAGCGGGCGGTCACGATCGGCGTGCCGTCCTCCAGACTGGCCCAGGTCCGGTCCGCCAGCTCTATCGACGGCTCGGCCAGAACCTGCTTGTAGATCAGCACATTGTCATAGTCCGGTAGATCGGCGAACGGTGTCTCGCCCTCGAACGGGGCAAGCGCCGCCGGGGAGGACCAGGAGAGCACGCCACCCAGGGAACGATCACCGCCACGCAGCCGTACCGGCAGCAACTCGGATTCGCCGAGCCCGCGATTTTCCAGACTGGCCGCCGCAAGGCGCGGCCCGGCAAACCGGATCAGCGTCCCGCCGGCCGAAATCCAGTCATTCAGCAGGGCTTTTTCCCCGGACGGCAGCAGGCCGGTATCCGGCAGCGCGATGACCGAGATATCCCGCTTCAGCAGATCCTCCAGCGTGCCCCGGCTGACCTCGCTGAACGGCGCCAGTGCCCGGTCGAGATAGAACATCTCTTCCAGCAGGGGCTGGGATTCCTGAAATCCGGACCCGGCAACCAGTCCGACCGGGCGGCGCCGGAAACTTTCATCCAGCAGGGCGACGGATGCCGCGCCGGGGCGGTCCTCAAGCTCAAGCCGGGCCAGCTCGTTCCGCAGCTCCAGCGGAAGTTCGACGACAGTCTCCGCCGCTGGCTCGCCTTCCGCGAACGTGGCGATGGCCCGGGTCAGCACCCGGCCATCGGTTGCCACCGCCCGCACATTGACGATTTCTTCCGCGCCGGCGGTCAGTCGGGTCAGCCGTGCGGTCAGGGCGTTACGCTCCCCGACCCGGGCGGTCAGAGCCAGCGGACTCTCGCCACCCTGATACACCGTCAGGCTGCCGAACCCGGCAAGCCGCGCCGCCAGTACACGGTCTTCCGGCTCCTCGATCCCGTCCGCCAGCCAGAAAACGGCAGTCGTCCCGGCAGCCGCCCCCAGCGGGGCTTCCGCGATCCGGTCAGCGGCAATGGCAGGCGCCGTCGGCCAGGGCTGCGGCGTCAGTCCGTTGACGAAAGTGCGAGCATCGTCCGGCGCCATCAGCCCACCACGCTCAAGGGCGGCGGATTCCGAAATGGCCGTCGGGAAGATTGCCACCGCGCGGCCGGCCCGCTCTGCCCGTTCGACCAAATCCAGCGCCGCCGCCTTGCGGTCCGGCCAGCCCGGTGCTGCCGCCCAGCCATTGTCGATCACGATGAGTACCGGTCCTGTACCAACCAGTTCCTGCCGGGCGCCGATCAACGGTTTCGCCAGCGCCAGAACCACCAGTGCGGCAAACAGCAGGCGCAACAGCAACAGCCACCAGGGTGTGCGATCCGGGGTTTCCTCCGGTGACTGCAAGCCGTAAAGCAGCCTGATGGCCGGGAATGCCACACTGCGCGGGGCCGGGGGTGTGATCCGGATCAGTAGCCAGATCGCCGGCAGGGCGATCAGCCCGGCCAGGATCCAGGGGGAGGCGAAGGCCAGTGGTCCGAGTGTCAGCATTGGCGCGCCCTCACCCGTCCTGCCGCGTCATCGCGGTATAAAGTTTGAGCAGAGCCGCTTCCGGCGGCTCCGTCGTGACATGCCCGGCAAAAAACCATCCGGCGCTGCGACAGATATCCTTCAGCTGCGCCCGGTGTTTCGCCAGTTTCTCGATATAGGCATCCCGCACCCGGTCGGCCCGGCGCAACAGATGCGACGCTTCGGCTTCCGTGCCATCGAACCGGATCCGGCCCTGAAACGGAAAGGCCTCTTCCGCGGGATCGGTAACCTGCAGCAGGAAGCCGGAAATACCCGCCGCCGCGTAATGGGCAATGATCCCGGCATAATCCGCCGCGGGCTCCATGAAATCGGAAATGAGAACGATGACCCCATGCCGCGGCAGGCTTTCGAGAGAGGGCAGACTGGCGGCACTGTCCCGGGCGTTTTCCAGAGTGTTCGCGAACAGGTTCAGCCCGTTGCGCCCGCTGCGGGGCGGCATGCCCTCGCCGAGCAGGGCGATACGCTCCCCGGCCTCGACCAGAAGCGCCCCGAGAGCAAGCACGAGAAGATCGGTGCGCACCGCCTTTTCAGGCAAGGCACGGTCCGAGGAGAAGCGCATCGACGGAGAGGAATCCCGCCAGAGCCAGACGCTCTGCGAGGCTTCCCATTCCGTCTCCCGGACATAGACTTCATCCGTCCGTGCCGTACGTCGCCAGTCGATCCGGCGTACCGAGTCGGTGACCTGATAGGGTCGGAATTGCCAGAAGGCTTCCCCCATGCCGACCCGACGGCGGCCGTGCATGCCCTGGGAAACGGTCGCGGCAACCCGCTCCGCCGCCACAAGCAGGGGCGGGAATTTTCCGGCGAGTTCCTCCGCATGATGACGCATCGGGGCGTCCCGGCTCAGCGATACGGGGCCAGCAGGCGCTGGATGATATCGTCGAGCGAGACACCTTCCGCGCGTGCGGCGAAGTTCAGTGCCATACGGTGCCGCAGCACCGGCGGCGCCAGATCGAGCACATCCTCGACCGAAGGAGATAAACGGCCATCCAGGATGGCACGTGCCCGGACCGCCATCATCAGCGCCTGGCTGGCACGCGGGCCAGGACCCCAGGCAACATGCCGTTTTACCTCGTCCACCTTGGTGGTCTCCAGCCGGCCGGAGCGGACGATCTCAAGGATGGCTTCGAGCACGGTCTCGCCGACCGGGATCTGACGCAACAGTTTCTGCGCCTCGATCAGCTCGGCCGCGTTTAGCACCCGTTCGGCTTTGGTTTCATCATTGCCCGTCGTCGACAACAGCATCCGCCGCTCCGCATCCCGGTCCGGATAGCCGACATCGATCTGCAGAAGGAACCGGTCGAGCTGGGCTTCCGGCAACGGGTATGTACCTTCCTGCTCCAGCGGGTTCTGAGTCGCCAGTACAAGGAAGGGAGCGGGCAAATCATAGGTATGACCGCCAACGGAAACCGTGCGCTCCTGCATGGATTGCAGCAGGGCCGACTGGGTCCTGGGGCTGGCCCGGTTGATTTCATCCGCCATCAGGATCTGGGCGAAAACCGGCCCCTTCACGAAGCGGAAGTGACGCTTGCCGTCTTCCCCTTCCTCGAGAATTTCCGAGCCGACGATATCAGCGGGCATCAGGTCCGGCGTACATTGAATGCGCTTGTCATCGAGGCCGAGGACGGTGCCGAGTGTCTCGACAAGCCGGGTCTTGGCCAGCCCCGGAACGCCGATCAGCAGAGCGTGCCCGCCGGCAAGAACCGTGGTCAATGTCTGGTCGATAACATCACGCTGGCCGAAGATCACGGCCTCGACCTGCGCCCTGGCCTTGGCCATGCGCGCGCCGAGCGCATCGATTTTTTCAACGGTATCGGTCTCAAGCCGATGATCGAGAGTGGAGGAATTGGTCATGGACTCTATACTTCCTTCTTAATCATGAGCTCCGCCGGCAAGCGGCGGTGCATAACGAAGAACTCATAGAAGCAGCCAGCAACCGATGACCGCATCGAACGCACCTTCCGATACCTCCCCCGCATCAGATCAGTTAGAGCGTATCGCAGCGGCAGCAACAGGCAAGCGCGAACAACGCAAACAGATCGATATGGGCCATTACGGCATCTGCATCGCCGCCGACGGCACATGGTATCATCAAGGCGCGCCATTCACCCGTCTGGCCCTGGTGAAACTCTTCGCGACCATCCTGCACCGGGACGATGATGGCGGCTACTCCCTCAGAACGCCGGTCGAGCACGGCAAGATCACGGTAGACGATGCTCCCTTCACAATAGTCGAGGCATGGTACGACGATACCGGGTCACCTGAAATGACATCTCGGAGACTTATGCTCCGCACAAACATTGACCGCATTGTGACCGCCGACACCGACCATCGCATTCGTGTCGTGACCGATCCTGAAACAGGCGAGCCGCGTCCCTATATCGATACCGGGAACAATTTGGATGCTCTCATTCTGCGGTCGGTATTCTACGATCTGGTGGATAAGGCGGAAAGTCTGGAGCGGGACGGAGAAACCGTCCTCGGGCTCTGGAGCGGCGGCATATTTCATGAACTCGGCACCCTCTGATGCATAATTACGACAGCACCCGGCTGCGGGCCGCCTTCAAGGGGCTTGCTCCACAGGACGCGGAAAAGGGCCGCGGCGATCACGATCTCAATCCCGGCATGATACCGCCGGTGCAGAACCGTCCGGCCGCCGTGCTCATCCCGATTGTGGAGCGGGACGAGGGTCTGACCATGCTGCTGACCAAGAGATCGGAAGACTTGCCGGTTCATCCGGGGCAGGTCAGTTTTCCCGGCGGCCGTGCCGAGTCCCGCGATGACGGCCCGGTCGACACCGCCCTGCGCGAGACGGAAGAGGAGGTCGGCATTCACCGGCGCCATATCGATGTGGTCGGCCAGCTCGATCTCTACCGCACGCGCACCGGTTTCGAGATCACCCCTGTGGTCGGGCTCCTGACCCCGCCTTTCGACATGCGGGCCGAGCCGATGGAAGTGCAGGAAATCTTCGAGGTCCCGCTCGCCTTCTTTCTGGATCGCGGGAATCATGAGCGGCACAGCCGGGAATGGAACAACCAGATCCGCAGTTTCTATGCCATGCCCTATGGCGATTATTACATCTGGGGAGCGACGGCCGGGATGCTGGTAAACTTTGTCGATGTACTGCTGCCCCACGTCGATGCCTGAGATTTCCTGATGCATATCGCCCCGCTGCCCTGGATGACGGCCCCCGAGACGCGGGCGGTGATGGATGCCCTGAACCGGGATGGCGACATGGCCCGGTTCGTCGGCGGCTGCGTGCGCAGTGCGGTGCTGGGCCTGCCGATCTCGGATATCGATATCGCAACCCGGCACACTCCCGACAGAACGACGGAGCTTCTGGAAGCGGAGGGCATCCGGGTTGTGCCGACCGGCCTGCAGCACGGCACGGTGACGGCAATCGTCAATCGCGCGCATTTCGAGATCACCACGCTGCGCCTCGATATCGAGACGGACGGGCGGCGCGCGGTTGTCGCCTTTACCGAAGATTGGCGGGAAGACGCCGCGCGGCGTGACTTCACCATGAACGCGATGTTCCTCAGCCCGGATGGCAGTCTCGACGATCCGTTCGGCGGGCATGGCGATGCGCTGGGCGGGCTGATCCGTTTTGTCGGCGATGCATCGACCCGGATCAGGGAAGACGTCTTGCGCATCCTGCGCTTCTTCCGCTTTCACGCCCATTTCGGCAAGCAGGAAATCGATCCGGCAGGCCTCAGGGCCTGCGCGGATCATGCCGCCCTGATCCGGGATCTGTCCGGAGAGCGCATCCGCACCGAGTTCCTGAAATTGCTGGCCGCCCCCAACCCGAATCCGGTGCTGGCCGCCATGGAAGAGACCCATGTGCTGCATGAATTTTTGCCGGGACCTTATGATCCCGCTGCCCTGCACCGGCTGATCAGCTTTGCCCCGGAAGAGACCGATCCGATCCTCCGGCTGGCCGTCTTTGCGCCCGAGCGCCCGAATCAGGCTTTCCAGGCCTCGCAACGGATGCGGTTCTCGAATGCCGAAGCCGCGCGGTTTACCGATCTGTCCTCCGGCGATCTCGGGGAGATGACAGACGATCAGGCGGTGCGGCGACAGATCCACGCCCACGGGAACAGTCTGTTCGAGCAGCTTGTCCGGCTCGGCCATGCGGGTGGCACGTTTGATGACGCAACCACCCGCGCGCTGCAGGCCCGCTCCAAAGGCTGGAGCAAGCCGGTCTTGCCGGTACGCGGCGCGGATCTTGTGAAATTGGGGATTGCCGCCGGGCCCGGTGTCGGGGACCTTCTGCGGGAAATTGAAATCTGGTGGATCGAACGGGATTTCGTGCCCGGGCGCGAGGAATGTCTCGCGGAGATCCGCCGCATGACAGGTAAGGAATAACGATGTCAGACAGAGTGAGCGCCACGGCCCGGAGACTGTTCGAGGCCTTCGAAAGCGGCGTGCCGATCAGCGATCTTCCGGCAAGCGGCGCCCCGCAGACCCGCGACGACGCCTTTGCCATTCAGGATGCCACGTTCGATCTTCTGGGCCGGACGGCCGGCGCCTGGAAAGTCGGCGGCAGCCCCGGAACGGAGCCGACGGCCTCACCGATCGCGACCGGCAAGATCTATCCCACGGGACAGGTGCTGGCCTCGGACGCGCACCGGAATTTCGGTGTCGAGGCGGAGATCGCCTTCCGGCTCGGACAGGATCTGCCCGCGCGCGGGACCGCTTATACCCCCGACGATATCCGCGCCGCCGTCTCGGCCATGATTGTCACCATCGAAATCGTCGAATCCCGTCTGCTGGACTGGCCGAAGACCGATCCGCTCTGGGCGCTGATGGATTTCCAGGCGAATGATTCTCTGGTGCTCGGCACCGAAATGCCCGTCCCCGAAGCGCTCGATTTCTCCACCCAGCCCGTCCGGCTGCTGTTCGATGATACCGTCGCTTTCGAGGATACCGGAACCTTCGGCGGCGGCGATCCCTTCGTCCTGATGGCCTGGCTCGCCAATCACGCACCGGGTCGGACCGGCTCCCTCAAGGGCCGTGGCCTGAAAGCGGGTGACGTGGTCACGACCGGGTCCTGGAACGGGGTGCATTTTGCTAAGGCCGGAACGAAAGCACGGGTCGAATTCCCCGGGCTCGGACAGGCGGACATGCAATTCGGATAAGGGGGAGACCCGTTAGACGATGATGCTCACACCGCCCCCGGAGGAGCGTGGAGCCGGACGGCTGTTCAGAAACTCAAGCACGTCGGTCGCCCGGCTGATGCGTTCGTTGAACACCTGTATGTCCCGCTCCGCCGGGTCGATGCTGTAATCCGGCACCTCAAGCGGCTCACCCGTCAGCCTCTGGGCTTCGCTGACCAGCTCCCCTGACTTCACCGCCTCGGGGCGGCCATCCAGGGCAACGGTCTGTGTGGAATCCTCATCCCCCACCGGGACAAGGCGCGCCGAAATCGTCAGAGTCTCGCCATTTCCCTCAGCCGTTTCCGTCCCTTCGGCCGCGGCCTGTGCCTGGGAAAGATTCGCGGGATCGACAAGGGAACGGGACGGGACTGGAGCCGCATTCTGCTCCGGGACATCCTGATTTTCTATTTCTGCGGGACCGGCCGCCGTCACACTGGCTGGCGGGACGGCACGCGCATCATCTGCCGCGCTCCCCGCTCCGGGCCGGCGATTTCCGTTAACTCCGCCGGAAACTCCCTCGGGGAGCCCCGCAGATGTCAGATTTAACGCACCAGAAATAGACATTTATTCAGCCTGGAATCAACATCCCGGCGCCCCCGCACCGGGTCTTAAGGAAAAGTTAATTCATCCCGGCGTTGAGTCCAACTGAAATAGGAGTATCACTTGGTGCCTAGTCGTCTCCGGGGGCCGGCCAGATCACCATCGGCGGCATGCTCATCAGGATAGCTTCCACGTTTCCGCCGGTTTTCAGGCCGAAAAGCGTGCCCCTGTCATGGATCAGGTTGAACTCGACATAGCGGCCGCGCCGGACCAACTGATGGTGGCGCTCTTCTTCCGTCCAGTCCTCGTTCATCCGCCGCCGGGCGATGGCGGGATAGGTTTCAAGGAAGGCCGTGCCGATATCGCGGGTGAAGGCAAAGTCCTTTTCGAAATCACCATCCACATAATCGTAGAAAATCCCGCCCACGCCGCGCGCCTCGTTCCGGTGCTTCAGGAAGAAATACTCGTCGCACCAGTCCTTGAACTTCGGATAGTAGGCCGGGTCGTGCTTGTCGCAGGCAGCCTTGAGGCCTGCATGGAAGGCGTCTGTATCCACCTGCTCCGGCACCATCGGCGTCAGGTCAGCACCGCCGCCGAACCAGGATTTCGTTGTGGTGATATGCCGCGTGTTCATGTGGACCGCCGGAACCTTTGGCGATTGCATATGGGCGACCAAAGAAATACCCGCCGCCCAGAAGCGCGGATCCTCGTCCGCGCCGGGGATCGACTTGCGGAATTCTTCGGAGAAGGTGCCGTGTACGGTCGAGATATTGACGCCGACCTTCTCGAAGACCCGGCCTTCCATGACGGACATGACACCGCCGCCACCGCCGTCACGGTCCCAGCTCTTGCGCTTGAAACGTCCGGCAGGGCGATCTTTCAGAGACCCGACGTAATCATCCTCCATACGCTCGAAAGCCGCGCAGATCTGATTGCGCAGATTTTCGAACCAGGCGCGGGC
>NZ_CAXBDC010000141.1:0-9137 GCF_963974195.1 uncultured Nisaea sp. | reverse complement strand
CGCAGCCTGCAGGGAAAGCCGTTGACCTTCCCTGGCACGACCCGGGCGCCGGTGCCGCTGTCAGGCGGCACCTTGCACATGCCGGGCTGAGTACAAGCCCGGCTGAAGCGTGTCTTACTTTTGCGCTTCGGGGAGCTGTTCGCTCTCCGGCAGGGATTTGTTCAGATAGCCGGTGACCGCCTTGTTCACATCTTCCAGATGCTTGGTGAAGTAATGATTGGCGTTCTTCACCACGACATGGTCGATGACGATGCCTTTCTGGGCCGACAGCTTGTCGACCAGCTTTTTCACGGAGTCCGGCGGTACGACATCGTCTGAATCGCCATGCACCATGATGCCCGAGGCCGGGCAGGGGGCGAGGAAGGTGAAGTCGAACATGTTGGCCGGCGGGGCAATCGAGATGAAACCGGTGATCTCCGGGCGGCGCATCAGAAGCTGCATGCCGATCCAGGCACCAAAGGAAAAGCCGCCGACCCAGCAATAGGGCGCATTCGGGTTATAGGTCTGCAGCCAGTCCAGCGCGGAGGCGGCATCGCTGAGCTCGCCCTCGCCCCGGTCGAACACGCCCTGGCTCCGGCCGACTCCGCGGAAATTGAAACGCAAAGTCGAGAATCCGCGGTTCACGAAGTTCTGGAACATCGAGTAGACGACTTTGTTATTCATGGTCCCGCCATGCTGCGGATGCGGATGCAACAGCAGGGCGATGGGAGCATTTTCTTTCTTGCTGTGGACGTAACGTCCCTCAAGGCGCCCCTCGGGACCATTCATAATGACTTCAGGCATACGATCCGTTCCTCAACCGCCGGTCTTCCGGCTCACCCGATCCGGTCGGGCGGATAACTGCTGACTGCACATCACGAGCATATCAGGGTAATCCGTCTCTATCCCGGTTTACATTTATTGCGTATTAGCTGTAATCTCAATCTAACAGCAAGAGTCTGGCTTTAGCTTACTCGGGCTGTAAAATACAAGTGTAGCATTGCTGCCCGGTAACGGAAGCATAGGTCGATGCGCATTATGGCCATAGAAAATTGGCCGCTATTTCGTAACTGAACGGACGGGACCTCCGTTCTGCTGCAATGTTCACCGTTTGTTGGGGCCTCGGTGAGCAGTGACCATATCGGCACGGGGGTCGAATAACGTGAAGTTCAGTACTAAAGGGCGCTATGCAGTTATGGCTGTCTGCGACCTGGCCCGACATGATGATGGTCGGCCAGTCTCTCTCGCAGAGATAGCCTCAAGGCAAAAAATCTCGGTTTCATACCTTGAGCAAATGTTCGCTCAGCTCCGAAAGGCGCGCTTCGTGAAGAGTGTCCGGGGACCTGGTGGCGGATATCTTCTTGCGATCGAACCGTCGCAAATCAAAATTTCCGATGTCATGACGGCGATTGAACACCCGGTGCGAGGTAATCAGGACGACGATGGCATGTTCGCGGCCAGGGGATGTTCGGATGATCCGACAAAACCTCTCTGGGAAGAAGTCGGACGTCAGGTTCTTGGTTATCTGGACAAGGTAACAGTCGAGGATTTGATGAGCGGGCGCGTGCCGCACTGACGCGCTCCTTCCTTGACGGTCTTGTCCCGCCTGCTTATCTCGGCTGAGCGATTGGCCGGGATTTGGGGCAACAATGCCAGACAGAGTCTATGCGGACTATAACGCGACAGCGCCGCTAAGGGATGAAGCCCGTGCCGCGATGGTCGGTGCGATGGACGTCGTGGGAAACCCGTCTTCCGTGCATGGCCCCGGCCGGGCCGCCCGAGCCCTGGTGGAAACCGCGCGCCGCCAGGTGGCGGCTTTGGTCGGTGCTGCCCCTCAATCGGTGGTGTTCACCAGCGGCGGCACCGAAGCCTCTGCATTGGCGCTGAAGGGCTGCGGGCGTTCCCGTATCATCACAAGTGCTATCGAGCATGACGCGGTTCTTGCGGCCATGCCGGATGCTGTCCGGTTACCGGTGGATGGCGATGGTGTGCTCGACCTTGCGGAGCTGAAATCCGCTCTGGCGCAGGGCGGAGAGGCGTCTCTTGTCGCCGTGCAATGGGCGAACAACGAGACAGGCGTGGTGCAGCCAATCGACCGGATTGTCGAGATCGCGCATGAGCACGGAGCTCTCGTCTACAGCGACGCGGTGCAGGCCGCGGGCAAACTCCCCGTCGACATGAAGGAAGCAGGCGTCGATCTGCTGTCGCTTTCGGCCCATAAAATCGGTGGGCCGTCGGGTGTTGGCGCACTTGTCGTGCGTGAGGGGCTGGATTTGAAAGCTGTCCAGTCCGGCGGCGGGCAGGAGAAGGGGCGGCGCTCCGGGACGGAGAACAAGATCGGCATTGCCGGTTTTGGTGCCGCGGCGGAGGCTTCATTGAGGGCGCTTGGCGATTGGCAAAGGGTCTCGGCGCTGCGTGACCGGTTCGAGGCGGCAGTTATGGTGGCAGGGAATGGCGCACGGATATTTTCCTCGGGAGTGGCGCGCCTGCCAAATACCAGCTGTGTATCTATTCGAGGGGCCAGGGGGGAGACCCAGGTGATCGCGATGGATCTTGCCGGGATTGCCATTAGTTCGGGCTCCGCCTGCTCGTCCGGCAAAGTCCGGCGCAGCCATGTGCTGGATGCGATGGACCCGGACTCACCGGATGCGGAAACCGCGATTCGTGTCTCAATCGGGTGGGAAACGACGGACGAGGATATCGACAGGCTTGTCGCGGCCTGGTGCGATTTGTACAAACGCTCGTCAACCGACCAATAATAATCCGCCCTTCGAGCGGATCTCGAACGGAGAGTGATTTGCCCCGCATGACATTCATCGGCCGTGACGGTACCCGTCAGGAAGTCGATGCCCCGCTCGGATACACGTTGCTGCAGATTGCGCGCGAAAACGATGTCGATATCGAAGGCGCCTGTGAGGGCTGTCTCGCTTGCGCGACCTGTCACGTCCACGTCGCTCCGGAATGGTACGAGAAGGTTCCGGCGCCGAGCGACGACGAGGAAGACATGCTCGATCTCGCGTTCAACATTGTCGACACGTCCCGCCTCGGCTGCCAGATCCGCATTACCGAGGAACTCGACGGTCTGGTCGTGACCCTGCCGCCGGACGGCACGGCGTGAGCGGTCTCGTCCCTGAAGATGGCTTCCTCGGCCGGCTGATCGCCGCGGCACCGGATGCGTGGCAGGCTTATACCGCACATCCTTTCGTGGCCGGCATGGCGGACGGCACCTTGCCGGAAGCGGCGTTCAAACATTATCTCGGCCAGGATTACCTGTTTCTGATCCATTTCGCCCGGGCCTACGGCCTTGCGGTCTACAAGGCCGACCGGCTTGAGGATATGCGCGCGGCCTCCGCCGTCATCTCCGGCATTCTCGATATCGAGATGGATTTGCATGTCAAATATTGCGCCGGCTGGGGGCTGAGCGAGGCAGAGATGGCCGCGCTGCCGGAAGACCCGGCCTGCATGGCCTATACGCGCTATGTGCTGGAGCGCGGCATGGCGGGGGACATGCTGGACCTGCATGTGGCACTGGCACCCTGCGTGGTCGGCTATGGCGTGATCGGAGCCCGGCTCGCGGCGGATCCGGCAACGAAGCGGGACGGCAACCCCTATCTCGCCTGGATTGAGATGTATGCGGGTGAGGACTATCAGGAGGTCGCACGCGGTGCGGCCGCCCATCTCGACGCTCTCGCGGCCCGGCGCGGCGGGGAAGACCGGTTCGCCGATCTGGCCAAAACCTTCGAGGCGGCAACCGTGCTGGAGCGGGATTTCTGGCAGATGGGGCTGCGCGCCGCCAATGCGTGAGGTGATGCCGCCTCACGCGAATTAGGATTTCATTGTTTTTACCGGACCTGACACGGTAAACTGTATTTATGAATTTTCTGATTTAGATCAATCCCATAGCTGGCGAGACGTACACTGGAAATCCGGATCAAGCATATTGCCTGGCTGGTAATTTGCGGCTTGGTGCTGTTTGGCGTGTTGTTGGTTGCCGCCGTGACAGCGCTTCATCATGAGATAGGCTCGCTGCAACAGACCTGGGCGAGCATGAGCGCAAATCCCGAAAATTCCGCCAGGCTCGGGCAGGAGATTGGCGGGCTGCGGGATGTTATCGGTCTCGCCTTCTGGGGTGTGCCGCCGGTGATGATCTTCGGGATCGCTGTAACGGTCTGGGTCTATTTCTTCCGGATCACCAATCCGCTGACATCTTTGACAAGAACCACATCCGTGTTGGCGAGCGGCGGGACCGATGTCGCGGTTGATCACGTGGACCGGCAGGACGAGATCGGCGAACTGGCCCGGGCTATGCTGGTTTTCAAGCAGAACATCATCCGTGAGAACGAAGCGCGTGCGGAGAAAGAGCGTCTCCAGAAAGTGGAGATCGAGAAGTATCACCGGGTCTCGAAGCTCACGGACGAGTTCGAGGCGGTGATCAAGAACTTCATGGACGATCTGGCGGCGTCCGTCGGGGATCTGAAGGAGACCGCACAGACCCTGGACCAGGTGGCGGGCACGAACCAGAGCCAGTCCGGCCAGCTGGAGGCCTCTGCCGTGACGGCGGCCCAGAGCGTGGATCTGGTCAGTCAGGCAGCGGATGAGCTTTCCCGCTCCATCCAGAGGGTTCTGGAGAGTGTCCTGACCTCAAGCCGCATCGCGACCCAGGCCGTCGAGAAGGCGCGCAGCGCCGACGAGGCGATTGCGACTCTGGAACATAATTCACGGAAGATCGGGGAGGTGATCGGCCTGATCCGGGATATTGCCGAGCAGACCAACCTGCTGGCCCTTAACGCAACCATCGAGGCGGCGCGGGCCGGAGAGGCAGGCAAGGGCTTCGCGGTTGTGGCGAATGAGGTCAAGAATCTTGCAAGCCAGACCTCGAACGCGACCGGCGAGATCGAGAACCACATCCACGAGAACCAGGAAAACACCAGTAATATTGTCTCCATCATTCGTGAACTGAGTGACACCATCGACCAGATGGAGCAGAACAGCCGCGAAGTCTCCGACACGATGAAAGAGCAGGACGAACAGACCCAGCTCGTGGCGACGAACACACGTCAGGCGACGGACAGTGCGCACGAGGTCAATGGGGTGGCGTCGAGCCTCAGCCGGTCCTCTTCCGATACTTTGCAGGTCGCGGACAAGATGGCGGCGGCCTCGGAGACGCTGGGCGAACGTGCGCGCATGCTGTCCGAGAAGGTCCAGACTTTCCTCACCAATATCAAAAACAATTGAGGCCTGACCGCATCACCCGGCCCCCTGTGCGTGGGTGTATCCGCGTGCAGGGTGCAGGTGCCATGCGCAACCGCCACTTGCCTGTCGGGCAGTAATTCCTATATTGCGCCCATTATGACAGCACGCACACTCAACTCGCTCGGTATTGCCAAGGCCCCGAAGGACACGCGGGTCGTCGTCGCCATGTCCGGAGGCGTCGACAGTTCCGTGACCGCGGCTCTTATGGCTGAGCAAGGCTACGATGTCGTCGGCATCACGCTGCAGCTCTATGACCATGGCGCGGCTCTGGCCAAGAAGGGTGCGTGCTGCGCCGGTCTCGATATCCATGATGCGCGCAATGTCGCCGACGCTCTGGGCTTCCCGCATTATGTGCTCGATTACGAGAGCCGGTTCCGCCAGGAAGTGATCGACGATTTCGCCGACAGCTATCTGCGGGGCGAAACCCCGATCCCCTGTGTGCGCTGCAATCAGACCGTCAAGTTCCGTGACCTGCTGGCGACCGCCCGGGAGCTGCAGGCCGACGTGCTCTGCACGGGGCATTATGTACGCCGGGTCGAGGGCGAGAACGGGGCGGAACTGCACCGCGCCATCGATCCGCAGAAGGACCAGAGCTATTTCCTGTTCGCGACAACGCGGGAGCAGCTCGATTTTCTGCGCTTCCCGCTTGGCGGCATGGAAAAAGAGGAAACCCGCGAGCATGCGCGCAGGTTCGGCCTTGCCATTGCGGACAAGCCGGACAGCCAGGATATCTGCTTCGTGCCGAACGGACGCTATGCGGAGCTGGTCGAGAAACTGCGTCCCGGCGCGGCGGAGCCCGGCGATATCGTGCATCTCGATGGCACGGTGCTCGGGCGCCACGAAGGCATCATCCATTTCACCATCGGTCAGCGGAAAGGCCTCGGCATCGGCGGCCGCCGTGACGAGGACGGCAATCCGGATACCGAAGCGCTTTATGTCGTCCGGCTCGATCCGGCGGCCCGGAAGGTGATTGTCGGCCCGCGCGAAGCGCTGGGGTGCGAGACGGTCTATGTGGATCAGCTGAACTGGCTCGGCGATGCCGTGCCGGGAGAGGCCGGCACACCGGTGGATGTGAAGCTGCGCTCCGCCTCCCAGCCGTCATCCGCGCAGGTTTATACGGACAGTACCGGTCGGGGCCGCATCTTGCTGGATACGCCGCTGCACGGCATTGCCCGTGGACAGGCGGCCGTCTTTTACACGCCCGGCGATTCGACCCGGGTGCTCGGCGGTGGCTGGATCACCGGCACAGAAGAGAGTGCCGCCGCGGCCTGATCCCGGTGGGAAACCTGAAGCCGGTCAGGCCAGGAATTTAATCAGCACGAAACCGCCGACCAGCAGCAGGAAGGCGGCCGTGGTCCAGAGCCCGAGATTTTTCTCGATGGTGTTCTGTACGGCCGGCCCGAATTTCCAGCACAGCGCGGCGACGAGATAGAACCGGAGTCCCCGGGCCAGCACTGAGGCGATGATGAAGACCGCAAGGTCGAGATGGGCCACGCCGCTGGCAATGGTGATGACCTTGTAGGGGAACGGTGTGATCCCGGCGCCGAACACGATCCAGGCGCCCCATTCATTATACTGACCCGTGAAGGCAGCGAACTTCTCCGCATAGCCGTAGAATTCAAGCAACGGCAGGCCGACAGCTTCATAGAGCAGGGCGCCGATGGCATAGCCCAGCATGCCGCCAAGTACGGAAGCGATGGTGCAGATACCCGCCGCGCGCCAGGCATTGCGCCGGTCGGCCAGCACCATCGGGATCAGCATGGTGTCCGGCGGGATCGGGAAGATCGAGCTTTCGATGAAGGAAATCAGCGCCAGCCAGTAATTCGCCCGCTTGTGCGCGGCGGCCCGCATCAATCGCTCGTAGGTCGCTTGCAGCATGCTGTCAGATGTCCCGGAAACCAGGCCGGGTTCCTTCCGGCGCGAGCATCGCTTTAGCAGTCGTCACCATTGCCGCGCAAGCTGCCGGTTGCGGATTGACCGGCCCTTTCTTTTGGCTATTATGCGGCTCCTCGCGACGGCGGGGCCCCTGTGGCGGAATCGGTAGACGCGGCAGATTCAAAATCTGTTTCCGGCAACGGAGTGGGAGTTCAAGTCTCCCCGGGGGCACCATCTCTTTTTCAGTCCGTCGCTCTTTGTCTGATGTGATTGCCGACCAGCGCAAGTGGTTTGATCAAGCCGGGTGATGTGTCCCGCTTATGCGCCGAGCGCCGTCCATGACCCGGTAGACGCGTGCGAACAAAGCTCCCAGCTCGTCGCGCGCCTCGTCGAAGCCGGACCATTCCTCAAGTGCGGCCCAGACCATTTCCGGTGTGACCTCTATATCGGCGACGGCCGCCCGGCCGTGTCCTGACGGACACTCCGGAGCGGCGGCTTCAGTCTTGAATTTTTGCATCTCACACGTCCATCCGGACTAGAAGCGGTAGCCGACGAAAAGTCCGGTCATGAACGCGTCGGCGGAGCCCTGTTCGTCCACGATAGGGCTGTCGGCGGCGTCGCCAATGAGGCGGCTGTATCCGACCATGCCTGTGACGTTTCAGTTCTCGGTCACTGCGTAACTGACGCCGAGGGACAGGCTGACATCCTTGAAGCCGGCTTCGGCATTGTATTCCCGATAGCCGCTGCGGAGCGACTGTCCTGCATCGATGCCGAAGAATGACTGGGTGTAGTCGTCGTCGGCCCAGGTCGTCGCGACCCCGGCATGCATGGACCAGCTGTCGTCGAAACGGTGCCTGTAGCCGCCCTCAAGCTCGACAATCATGCCTTCATGGCCGTCGCCGACATCCTGAAACGCCTTTACCCCTGCCGAGAACGGGCCGTTGTCATAACTGATGAAGCCGCCAACCTCTGCGGAGCCGTCAACGCTGCCAAGGCCTTTCAGCGCATTATTGTCATCCTCGTCCCGTCCCATCTGATAGCGCACCAGCGGGCCGATCTTGAGCTGGTCGCCCGGCCGGGTGCCGTTCCAGATGAAAAGATTGGCGCCAAGCGATGGCCCGTCCAGAAAGACGCGATCCTTGTAGCTGATCTCGACCCTGGGCAGCGGGCTGACTTCGTAATCGTCGCTGCCTTCATAGTCTGGTTTGACCATGGCGCCGGCGCCAAGCTGGATTTCCCAGTCGGACACGGCTTCCTCCGCCAGAACACTGCAGGCACTGCCCAGCACCATCAACCCGCTGACCATCAGGATCTGGGCTGTCATCCGGGCGCCGACCGCTTTAGTAATTTGGCATTTCATGTCGAAAATCCATTGGCTGTGTGTATAGCGAAGACAAACTACGCAAGGCACCGCCGGAATGCGTGTCGGTACCGTATCAATATGTTTCAGAATGTTGCAGCGCGATCCCGGTGGGAGATGAATGCGTTAGTGTCTCAGGCAGACGGAGAGACCGATTGACCCAGAATAGCAGCCCACAGGGCGGCGGGACACATGTCCTTGTCGTCGATGACGATCAGCGGATCCGTACGATGCTGGCACGTTTTCTGGTCGATCATGGGCTCCGCGTCAGCCAGGCGCGTAACGGGGTGGAAATGTTTCAGGTATGCGCCGATGCGCGGATCGACGTGATCGTGCTCGACATCATGATGCCAGGGGAGGACGGACTGTCTCTCTGCCGCCGGATGCGGGCGGAAAGCGCGGTGCCGATTATCCTGCTGACCGCGATGAACGCTGATACAGACCGCATCATCGGACTGGAAATCGGGGCCGACGATTATGTGGTGAAGCCGTTCAACCCGCGTGAGCTGCTGGCGCGGATCCGCGCCGTCACCCGGCGGATGATGGCGGGTAGTATCGCCCCGCAACATCGCGGGAGCTCGGCTTACAATTTTGAGGGCTGGGTGCTGGATGCCAATCGCCGGACACTGGTTTCCCCCGATGGCGCGCTAACGGATCTTACGAGTGGCGA
>NZ_CAXBDC010000140.1:0-9283 GCF_963974195.1 uncultured Nisaea sp. | reverse complement strand
GGCTGGGAAAGCGTGCGCATGCTGCTGAAGGACGACAAGATGGGCTTCAGCTTCCACATCACCACGATCTTCCCGAACAGCGAGCACACGTTCGAATACAAGAACCATTTCGAGTCCGTCTATTGCGTCTCCGGCGGCGGGTCGATCACCGATCTGGCCAAGGACGAGACGCACGAGATCAAGGTCGGCACCATGTACGCGCTGAACCTGCATGACCGGCACATCCTGCGGGGCGGCCCGGAAGGCATGGTCGTGGCCTGCTGCTTCAACCCGCCGGTATCCGGCCGGGAAGTGCATGACGAGACCGGCGCCTATGCTGCCGATGTCGAGGACGCGGCCTGATCGGGCCGCGCCGCATCGCAGACGCAACTCCTCTGGAGATACTATGTTAGAGCCAATCGAGCCGCGCCACACGGTGGAGAAGATCGGCGGTACGTCGATTGCCAACACCGATGTGGTCCTGAAAAACGTCTTTTTGCGCAGCCACGCGGATGCGGATCCCTACAACCGCATCTTCGTAGTCTCGGCCTATGCCGGGATGACCGACCGGTTGCTGGAATACAAGAAAACCGGAGCCCCCGGCGTTTTCGCGCATTACGCGGGGTCCGAGTCCGACTGGGCCTGGGGTGACTCCCTGACCGAGCTTGCCGACGAAATGATCGCCAAGAATGCGGATGTGCTCGAGGATCCCGCCTCTCGCCGTCTTGCCGATGGTTTCGTGCGCGACCGGGTCGAGGGCGTGCGCAACTGCCTGCTCGACCTGCAGCGGCTTTGCACCCACGGCCATTTCCGTCTGGATCACCATATGGAAACGGTGCGGGAAATGCTGGCCGGGCTTGGTGAGGCGCACAGCGCTTTCAACACGACCCTGTTGCTGAAGGATAACGGCATCAATGCCGTCTTTGTCGACCTGACAGGCTGGCGCGACGAAAGCGATCCGACGCTTGACGAGCGGATCTCCGGTGCGCTCGCGGAAGTGGATTTCGCCCGCGAGCTGCCGATCGTGACGGGCTATGCCCATTGCCGCGAAGGTATGGTGCGCCGGTTCGACCGTGGCTATACCGAGGTGACGTTCTCCCGCCTTGCCGTTGTGACGGAAGCAAGGGAAGCCGTGATCCACAAGGAATTCCACCTTTCCAGTGCCGATCCGAAGCTGGTCGGCGAGGGCAAGGTCCGGACCATCGGCCATACGAACTACGATGTGGCGGACCAGCTCTCCAACATGGGCATGGAAGCTGTGCATCCGAACGCGGCGAAGGGACTGCGCCAGGCGGGAATCCCGCTGCGGGTCCGGAACACGTTCGATCCGGCCGATCCGGGTACGATGTTCGAGGGCGATTACGTTTCCGAAGAGCCGCGTGTCGAGATTGTCACCGGTCTGAAGGACGTGCATGCGCTTGAGTTCTTCGAGCAGGAGATGGTCGGCGTCAAAGGCTATGACACCGGTATTCTGGAAGCGCTGAAGCGGCACAATGTCCGTATCGTCACCAAGAGCTCGAACGCCAACACCATCACGCACTTCCTGGCCGGCTCGCGCAAGGCGGTGAAGCGGGTGATCGCGGATCTTGGAGAGGCTTTCCCGACGGCGGAAATCTCCACCCGGAACGTTGCCATCGTCTCGGCCATCGGCAGCGACATGTCCGTGCCCGGACTGGACGCAACCGCGCTGCTGGCATTGACGGAAGCGGGCATCGAGCTGCTCGGCGTGCACCGTCTGTCCCGCAAGGTGGACATGATGTTCATCATGGAAGAGGGCCAGTTCGAGACGGCCATCACGGCGTTGCATGCGGCGCTGGTCGAGAGCGACACGGAAACGGCGGCCGAGCGCGCGGCTGCCTGAAAGCACCGATAGAGACTTTACGGCAAAGGCCGGCCCCGAACGCGGGCCGGCCTTTGCACGTTCATACGCCTGTAGTCTGTTTTCGCTAGAAAGGTCACTTCGAAAGCGGGAGTGGTCGATGAGCGGAATTCGCTATCAGAATGTGTCGAAAAATTTCGGCGATGTGGAGGTGATCAAAAGCCTCGATCTGGAGATCGCCGACGGCGAGTTCGTGGTCTATGTCGGCCCGTCCGGTTGCGGCAAGACGACCCTGCTCCGGATGATGGCGGGGCTTGAGACCGTCTCCGCCGGGCGGATCTTCATCGGCGAGACTGACGTCACGGACGTGCCGCCGAAAGACCGGAACATCTCCATGGTGTTCCAGAACTACGCCCTCTATCCGCATATGAGCGTGGCCGAGAATATCGGCTTCGGCCTGCGCCTGAAGGGCGTGCCGCGCGCCGAGCGCGACGTGGCCGTGCGCGAGACGGCGGAGCTGCTCGGCCTTGGCGCCCTGCTGGAACGCAAACCCCGTGCTCTCTCCGGCGGTCAGCGCCAGCGGGTGGCGATGGGCCGGGCGATCATCCGGCATCCGGAAGTCTTCCTGATGGACGAGCCGCTGTCCAACCTCGACGCCCAGCTCCGCAACCACATGCGCACCGAGATCAAGGCACTGCAAAGCCGCCTCGGCGTGACCACGATCTATGTCACGCACGATCAGGTCGAGGCCATGACCATGGCGGACCGTATCGTCGTGCTGAACGGCGGCGAGATCCAGCAGGTCGGCACGCCGGACGAGCTGTACTCGAACCCGGCGAACAAGTTCGTCGCCGGTTTCATCGGCGCCCCGGTGATGAATTTCTTTCCGGCCGAGTGGTTGCGGAAATCCGACACCGCACGGCTCGCGAACGGGGCGTCGGAAATCGGCATCCGCCCGGACCGTCTGCGCCTCTGCCAGAGCGAAGGCCCGCTGCCGGTGCAATGGCGTGCCCGGGTCGAACTGGTCGAACCGCTCGGCGGCGAGGCGTTGGTCCATGTCGCCTTCGACGGTCGGAAGGCTTGCCTGAAACAGCGCGACAGTATCCGGCCTGCGGCGGGGGACGAGATCGAGATTGGGTTCGATCTCGGCGATGCGCATCTGTTTGCGGCGGATGGGATGGCGCGGCCTGCTGTTGCAATCTGAACACTGGTTCTTCAATGAAGAAAAGCCCCGCCGTTTCCGGCGGGGCTTTTCCGTTGGATATAGGGCCAACGCTTACTTAAGCGTCAGCGCGGTCTGTTCCGCGTATGGAGCGAGGATCGCGTCGGCGTTCTTCTGCGCCCGGGCGGCAGCTTCACGGAAGGTCAGCTCCGGATCGGACAGAAGGGCCTGCATTTCGTCCTCGACGGCCTTGCGGACGGCGACGGTGTTGTAGGTCGCGATCCACGGACCGGCATAGGCGAGCTGCTCGACGGCGCGCAGTGCGTCCGGGTGCTCGGCGGTGAACTTCTTCATTTCCGGCAGATCGTAGGCGGTCTGGCGCGGGGCGAAGTAACCGGTGAAGCGGGACCAATGACCGATCTTCTCGGCCGAGGTCAGCCAGGAGATGAATTCCCACGCACCCTTCTTCTGGGCGTCGGTGGTGCCTTTGAAGGAGACCAGGGAGGCGCCGCCGATCGGAACCGAGTTGCGGATGTTGCGCGGCATGAAGGCGACGTCATAGTCGAACTTCGCGTTGTCGCGGACGAAGCTGAGCGCGCCGGTGGAGAGCACGACCATGGAGGCCTTGCCGGAGAAGAAGGCGGTGGAGACCTGTTTGGAATTGGTCACGCCCGTCGGCATCGCGTGGTGCTGATGCGCGAAATCGCGCCAGAACTTCAGCGCGCCCTGGGTCGAGGCGTGGTCGTAATAGATCTCGCCCGGATAGACCGCATTGTAGAACTGACCGCCATTGGCCATGGTCAGGGCCTGCACCAGCCAGCCGTTATAATCGTAGTTGGACGGCATCATGATGCCCCAGCGCTCGCCGTCCGGCTTTGTCAGTTTCTTCGCGGCATCGACCCACTCGGCCCAGGTTTCCGGAGCCTTTGTGATGCCGGCTTCGGCGAAATGTTCCTTGTTGTAGTAAAGGATCGGCGTCGAGTTCTGGAACGGGATGGAATAGACGTCGCCGTTGAAATAGGCGTTCGGGCGCACAGCCGGCCAGAATTCCTGCATCAGGCCGTCGAGATCGGTGTCGCCCGCCAGCTCTTTCATCGGAACGATCAGGTCGTTCATCGCCAGCTCGGTGGCGAAGTTGGCGCTCATCAGCACCACTGCCGGCGGCTTGCCCGCTTCTGCGGCGGCCTGGGATTTCACCTTGGTGTCGTCATAGCTGCCGGTAAAGACGCCGACCACTTCGACGCCGTCCTGCGAGGAATTGAATTCCTTCACCAGCTTCTGCATTTCGCGGGACAGCTTGCCCTGGACCGGGGCCGGGAACATGAATTCGATACGCTCGGCCGCACCGGCGGACGAGGCGATCAGACCGGCGCACAGAGCGCCAACCGCAGACCTGAAGAACATCGTTAAGCTCCTTATTTCACGCCGGATGACATGAAACTGTTGACGAATTGCCGCTGGAACGCCGTGAAGGCGATGAACAGCGGCGCCATGATGAAGAGCGTCCCGGCGGCGATAAGCCCCCAGTCCGACGCTCCCTCCGCGCCTTGCGCGAAGCTGACGAGGCCCACGGTCAGAACCATCTTGTCCGGATCGTTGATAACCATCAGGGGCCAGAGAAATTCGTTCCAGTGATAGACCACCGAAACGATGGAAAAGGCGGTGAGCCCGGGCAGCGAGAGCGGGATCAGAACGTGGCGCAGCACCTGCCACCAGGAGGCGCCGTCGATGATCGCGGCTTCCTCGAAATCCTTCGGGATGGAGCGGAAGGTCTGGCGCATCAGGAAGGTGCCGAAGGCCGAGCCCCAATAGGGCGCCATGACGCCGATCAGGCTGTCATAGAGGCCGAGATGCACCAGCGTCGTCAGGTTCGGCACGATCAGCACCGGCGGTGCCAGCATGAGCTGCAGCAGGAAGATGTAGAAGATCGCTTCCTTGCCGGGGAACCGGATCCGCGCGAAGGCGTATCCGGCGAGACTGATGGTCACGAGCTGGACGATCAGCGTGCCGGTGACGAGGATGGTCGAGTTCAGGAACCAGAGCGGCCAGTAGCCGTCCTCGATGGCGTATCGGTAGCTTTGCAGCGTCGGCACGAAATCCGGGAACAGCGAGGCCATGCCAAGCCCGCCGCCTGCGTCCGGCCGGAAGCTGGCGATCAGCATCCAGAGAAACGGCGTCGACCAGAGGAAGACCACGGCGCACATGATGGCGGCGACCAGCGCGCCGGGGGCGAGCCACTGTTTAAAATCAGGTTTCATAATGCACCTTGCGTTCGACGGTGCGCAGGGACAGGAAAGAGAGTGTCAGCAGGGCGATCAGGGTGACGACGGTGGCCGCGGTCGCCTTGCCCAGATCGTAGAATTCATGGGCCTGCTGGTAGATGTAATAGAGCAGCAGGTTGGTGGCGTTGTTCGGCCCGCCATCGGTCATGACGATGACATGGTCGACCTGGCTGACCGCGCTGATCAGGGCGATGACCATGACGAAGGCGAAGGTCGGCCCGAGCATCGGGATGATCACGAAATAAAGCCGCTGCAGCCAGTTCGCGCCCTCGATCTTCGCTGCTTCCTCCGCGTCCTGCGGCACCCCCTGCAACCCGGCGAGGAAGAACAGCATGTAGTAACCGGCATTCTTCCAGGTGGTCAGCGCCATCAGGGAGACGAGCGCGAGATCCGGGTTGCCGAGCCAGTTGGTGGCGGAGATGCCGAGCTTGGCGAGGTAATAGTCCAAGAGGCCGATATCCGGCATGAAGACGAAGATGAAGATCGCCGCCGCGCCGACCAGCGGCACCAGCGTCGGGAAGAACAGGATGGAGCGCAGGATTGCGGACAGGTTCGTCGTCTCGCGCAGGGCCAGCGCGAACAGAAAGCCGAACAGCACGCTCGGGATCACCGTGCCGGCGGCATAGAGCGCATTGTTGCCAAGTGCACCGAGGAAATGCGCGTCCTGGAAGATCCGGAAATAGTTTTCCGCGCCAACGAAAACGCCGCTGTCCCCGCCCCGCTTCTTGTCCGAGAGCGAGGCCAGCAGGACCTGCAGCATCGGCCAGTAAGTGAAGGCGGCGAGACAGAGAAACGCCGGTAGCAGCAGAAGATATGGGCGCGCCGATATCCGCTTTCGTGTGTTTCTGACAGATCTGACCACGGTCCCCGGTCTTTCCTGAATGTTGAAGGGGACCGGGTATCACGATCAATCGAACGGCTCTGTCACCGAGATGTGAAGCTTCCGGGAACCATTAAAGTCCAATTGATGATGCAAGCGCGCGATCGTTCGAACATTCCGGCTTTTCGTTTGTTGCAGAAGGCTTCCGTTCGGCCGGTTTGCGGCTGTCACGGGAACTTTCTGCTGCCTCAAACCGTTATTCACTCCGTGCGCAACAGCCGTGGGCGGGATGATAGGTATGAGTGTCAAGTCGGACTCCGAAGAACGCGTCGATGAGCATCGCCCCCTGACCTCGGAAGAAACCTTTCACGTGGTCAGCGAAAGCGGCCTTGAGGAGTTGCGGCGCCCGACCGTATCGCTTGCATGGTCCGGCCTTGCCGCCGGGCTGGTGCTCGGTTTTTCCGTGGTGGCCGAGGCGGTGATCGCGGGACATCTGCCGGACAATGCAGAATGGACGCCGCTGGTCGCGGATATGGGCTACACGGTCGGGTTCATCATCGTTGTGCTGGGCCGCTTGCAGCTTTTCACCGAAAACACGATCACGCCGGTCCTGCCGATCTGCAAGGAGCCGAGCAGACGCAATCTGTTTGCCCTGGCGCGGAACTGGTCCGTCGTTCTGGCCGCGAACCTGGCGGGGGCATTCCTGTTCGCCGCTTTCATCATGCTGACACCGGCATTATCCGAGGCAGCCCGGGGCGAGGTTCTGGAGCTGGGGCGTCATGTCGCCGATGACGGCTTTCAGGTCACCGTGATCAAGGGCATTGGTGCCGGTTTCCTGATCGCGTCGCTGGTCTGGGTGCTGGCGAATACGTTGAGCGGCCAGTTGCTGGCCATCTTCATCGTGACCTATATCGTCGCGCTCTGCGGCTTTGCCCATGTGGTCGCCGGTACCGTCGAGATTTCGGCTCTGGTGCTGACCGGAAACCTGGATGCCGGTGCCGCCGTCACAGGCTTCATCCTGCCCGCCCTGATCGGGAACATTATCGGCGGCACCGTGCTGTTCGGCTTCATCTCCTACGCGCAGGTCTCCCGCGAGGTGGAGTAGGGGCCGGCGCCGGATCTAGAACCGGCGCGGAACAAGGCCGGACTGGAACCAGGAAACGAAGCTCAGCATGGAATAGACAGGCAGCCCGGTGGCGTCCCGGATATCGGCGGCATAGGGCAGCATGTTGGTGCATTCCAGCACGATGGCGCCCAGCTCCGGATAGTCCCGCTGCAGCTTTTCAGCGGCTTCCACATTGTCCCGGCGGGCGGCTTCGACATCCAGTTCAAGCTCGTTGTCGAGCAGCACGCGGGTGAATTCCCGTCCGCCTTCCGTACTGCCGACCGGAGTGCCGTCGGGCACCCGCGCCTTGCGCAGATGTTCCGCCGTCAGGCTGGAGCCGGAGACGGTCAGGATGCCGGTC
Source organism: uncultured Nisaea sp. (assembly GCF_963974195.1). Lineage (NCBI taxonomy): Bacteria > Pseudomonadati > Pseudomonadota > Alphaproteobacteria > Rhodospirillales > Thalassobaculaceae > Nisaea > uncultured Nisaea sp. The sequence goes on along the minus strand of NZ_CAXBDC010000140.1, from coordinate 1,755 downwards.
TTCTTTCCGGCGGGCAGCAGGCGGTTCACCATATCCACCTGCATCAGCGAAGAGGTGGCGACAGGGACGCCGACCGCGCTGGCCAGCTCTTCCTGAAAGAGCGAAAGAAAGCCGCAATTGGTGGTGATGCCGTCAACCCCGTCGGCGACCAGCCCCCGGGCGGCCTCGATGAAATTATCCAGCAAGCCCTCGGCGCCGCGCCGCACCACCCGGTCCGGCGAGGCGTCGCGGACGACGCGGTAATGCACCGGGAAATCCCAGGTCGTCGCGTTGCCCATATCGCCCGGAATGCGCGGGAACTGCGCTTCCAGCATGAGGATGCCGACAGAGGCACCATAGATGGCCTTCCCGCCGCGTACTTTCATTTCCGCTCTCCTGACGTCAGTCTTCCTGGGGTTCGAACTGCCGGTCGAACAGCTCTTCCGGTCCGGCCATGTAGATGTTCGAGAAACTTTCCTTCACCGATGCCACGATCTGGTCCATCCGGCGCCGGATATGCTTGCCGAGAATGTCGGCTGCCCGGTCCGCGTCCCGGTCCAGCATGGCGTCCATGATCGCGCGGTGCTCGCCCTTGGTCTCCTTCACGCGGGACGACATGTCGAGCCAGCGGATGAAGCGGATACGTTGGTTGATCTGTGCCAGATGCAGGGCGAGTTCGTGATTGCCGGACAGCTCGGCGATGGCGATATGGAAGGCCTCGTCCCGCTCGGTCACCTCGCGCACGGTCTTGCCGACATAGCTCAGGCCATTGGCCAGAAGATCCTCGTTCAGGGCCTTCAGCTGCGCATCGCTGGCGCTTTCGCAAGCCTTGCGGAGAGCGGCCAGCTCGATGATCTCGCGCAGCTCGTACAGCTCATAGACGGAGCGCGCATCCAGTTCCCGGCAGAAGAAGCCGAGCCCCGGTTTGAAATCAATCAGATGCTCCGTGACGAGACGGTTCAGCGCCTCGCGCAGGGGCGTGCGGCTGACCGCCAGCTCCCGCGAAAGGCCGATCTCGTTGATCCGCTCTCCCGGCCGGAACTGGAAATTCACAGCCCGTTCCTTCAGCCGTATATAGGCCTCTTCAACCCGGCCTTCACTCATGGTGTTTCATCCGAACAGTTTCTTGCTGATGCGCCTTGACTCCGGCGCGGCCCTTTTGGAACATGCAGGCCTGTATACAATACTGTGCTCAAAAACTCTCTGCCAGCGCAATTCGCGCGTCATGCAAGTCATATGGCCGATGCCTGTGTTTGCGCGATCGTCCTTCTTTGGGTGGCGGCGCGTGCGAGGAAGGAAAATGATATGGCGGACATTTATGTCGTTCGAGTTTTCCCGGACTCGCCCGAGGGTGGCAACCCCGCGCCGACCGTGCTGGACGCGGAAGCGCTGGACAGCGAGGCCATGCGTGGCATCGCTGCGCGGTATGGACATGAGAGCGGCTTCGTTCTGCCGCCATCTCCGGGCGGCACGTCGGATTTCCGTTTTCGTTTCTTTGTCCCGCGCCACGAGATGGAAATGTGCGGCCATGCCACGATTGGTGCCTTGTGGCTGCTGCGGCGGCAAGGGCGGATCGGTGCCGGGACATTTTGCATCGAAACACTGAGCGGCACTGTTTCCGGGATTGTCCCTGACGAGGGCCCGATATCAATCTCGCAGCCTGCGGGCGTGGTTGAGGCCCTGACTGAAGCGGACGCCGAAGCCGTCTGCGATGTTCTCGGGATCGGGGCGGAGGATCTGGCGGAGCCGTTGCTCCTCAACGCCCGGACCAGCCGG
>NZ_CAXBDC010000139.1:0-9322 GCF_963974195.1 uncultured Nisaea sp. | reverse complement strand
GTCCGTCCGGAGCATCTCGATGTGCTGACCTCGGGCGAGGGGGCGGAGGCCTGGCCGTTCAGGGTCAGCCACAAGGAAAATCTCGGCTCCGATTATTTCCTGCACGGTCATGTCAATGGTGGCGGGCAGCGGGTGATTGCCCGCGCCTCGCCGGAACTGGCGGCACAGGTGTCTCTTGGGCAGGACATCCATGTCCGGCCGCGACCCGGCAAGGCGATGGCCTTCGGCGCGGATAATCGCCGCCTGCGGTTCGCGGAGGCCTGAGATGGCAGTCGACGTCGCAACGAGTAGCAGCAGCATTACGGCCACGGCCAGTCCGGCCCGCCGCCGGTCCCTCGCTCCCGCCAGTCTTGCCGGGTACGTTTTCGTCGCCCCGGCGATCCTTTTGATGCTGATCATTCTGGTCGCCCCGGTGCTGATCGCGGCGATGCTCTCCTTTACCGATTACAGCCTCGGTAATGCGGGCTTCGAGTGGGTCGGGATCGAGAATTACGCGAAGATGTTCTCCCGCTCGACCTATACGAAGATGCTGACAGCCTCGGCGACATATGTGCTGGTCGTGGTTCCGCTCTCTATCGGTCTCGGGCTTGGCGCGGCGCTGTTGATCAACTCGCTGAAGCATTTCGGCGATTTCTACAAGACGGTCTATTTCCTGCCTGTAATGGCGGCCCTGCTGGCCATGGCCATTGTCTGGGAATTCTCGCTGCACCCGACCGTCGGTATCGTCAACCAGACCCTCGAATCCGGCTGCGGGACCTTCCTTGAGCGGATGTCGGACTGGTATGCGGCCGGGTGCGAGCGCAGCTTCCCGCTCTGGTTCGGGGATCGCGACTATGCCATCTGGACCGTCTGCTTCATCGGTGTTTGGCAGGGGTTCGGCTTCAACATGGTGCTGTATCTGGCTGGTCTGACCGGCGTGCCGCGCGAGCTGTATCAGGCAGCGGCCATAGACGGCGCCGACAGTGCCTGGGACCGCTTCCGTCTGGTCACCTGGCCGATGCTCGGGCCGACCACCGTCTTCGTCCTGACCATCACCACGATCCGCTCCTTCCAGGTGTTCGACACGGTGGAAGCGATCACCCAGGGCGGCCCGTCCAAATCCACCTACATGATGATGTATGCGATCTACGAAAAGGCGATCAAACACAACCTGATCGGCATCGGTGCCGCGATCACCGTCGTCTTCCTCGCCTTCGTCCTCATTCTCACCTTCCTGCAACGCTGGCTCGTCGAAAAAAGGGTGCATTACTCATGACCGGACATGGCACGCCTTTCTCCGAGGCGCTGAAACATGCCGTGCTGATCGTCGGCGCGCTGATCGTCATCCTGCCGTTCTATGTGATGGTCAGCTATTCGCTGAAGTCACCGGGGGAGATCGAGACCAACACGGGCGGCTTCTTCGGCGCCCAGGAGCAGATGGTCGACGAGGTCTGCGTCAAGCTCGGCAACCCGCGCGAGGAATGTCTCGCGACCCCGGCGGTCTACAATTACAGCCAGGCTTTCAAGAAGGCTCCGCTGCTGCGCTACCTGCTGAACGGGGTGATCGTCACCGGTTCGATCTTTCTGATCCAGGCGCTGGTGGCGCTGCCCTGCGCGTATGCGTTGGCCAAGCTCAAGTTTTGGGGGCGGGACACGGTCTTTGCCATGGTGCTGGTCTGCCTGCTGATCCCGGTCCATGCCATCGCCCTGCCGCTTTACATCATGCTGGCCAAGCTCGGGCTGACCAACAGCTACGCGTCCCTTGTCGTGCCCTGGACCATTTCGGTCTTCGGGATCTTCCTGATGCGGCAATTCTTCAAAACCGTGCCGGATGACCTGATCGATGCCGCCCGAATGGACGGCATGAACGAGTTCTCGATTGTCTGGAAGGTGATGCTGCCGACGGCGATCCCGGCTCTGCTGGCTTTCGCGATCTTCTCCGTGGTGGCGCACTGGAACGACTATTTCTGGCCTCGCGTGGTGATCACCGGGGACCGCAGCCTCTATACGCCGCCGCTTGGTCTGCGCGAGTTCAAGGGCGATGCGGACGGCTCCATGTGGGGGCCGATGATGGCAACCGCGACGATCATCGTCGCGCCGCTGATCGTCGCGTTCCTGATGGCCCAGAAGCGCTTTATCGAAGGCATCACGCTGACCGGCATGAAGTGACGCGCCGGGATGGCGTGACGGGAAAAGAGATTGGCGGCCCCCACGGCAATGGAGGCCGCCGCAATCCCCCGGAAACGGGGACGCAGTGCGGGCGGCCGCAAGCATCTGGAACGCCACGGCCGCGCGCAGCAACAGTAAGGAGTTACGGTATGAAACGTCTGATTGCAATGGCCGCCGCCGCGGCCTTCTACGCCGCCCCGGCCAGCGCGGTGGAGATCGAAGTCGGCTATCCCTACAGCCTGAGCTTCGATGTCACCTTCGAGAAGATCATGGAGACGTTCCGCAAGGAGCATCCGGAAATCGAGGTAAATTTCCGCGCCACCTACGAGAATTACGAGGACGGCACCAACACCATCCTGCGCGAGGCTGTTTCCGGCAATCTTCCGGACGTCACCATGCAGGGCCTGAACCGTCAGGCGGTTCTGGTCGAGAAAGGCATCGCCAAGTCGCTGCAGCCCTTCATCGACAAGGAAGCCAATTTCGAGACTGATGGCTACCATCAGGCGATGCTGACACTGTCGACCTTCAATAACGAGGTCTATGGCCTGCCCTTCGCGGTCTCCCTGCCGGTCGGCTACTACAACATGGACCTGATGAAGAAGGCCGGGATCGAGACCCTGCCGAAGACCTGGGACGAAGTTGTCGCGCTCTGCAGCACACTGCGCGAAAACGGCTCGAAAATTCCGCTCTTCTGGGGCTGGAACATCACCGGTAACTGGTTCATGCAGTCACTGATGTGGGACCAGGGCGAGCCGATCATCAAGGACGGCAAGGTCAATTTCGACGGCGAAGCCGGTCTGACCAGCCTCGAGACCATGAAGAAGATCTTCCGTGGCTGCGAGATGCCGAATCTGAACTACAAGGAAGCGCTGACCGCCTTCTCCGCCGGCGATGTCGCCATGCTGTACTGGTCGACTTCCGCTGTCGGTTCCGTGGAGCGCTCCAAGGGTGACTTCGTGCTGCAGACAGCCGAATTCCCGGGCATCAACGGCAAGCCGCAGGGCCTGCCCGCCGGCGGCAATGCCGCGCTGCTGGTCTCCACCTCGGAGGATCCGGAGCGGCTGCATGCTGCCTGGACTTTCCTGAAATACATCACCTCCGGCATCGGTGCCGCCGCCGTGGCCGAGACCACCGGTTACATGCCGCCGAACAAGGCCGCCAACGAGGTTATCCTGAAGGATTTCTACAAGAACAATCCGAACAAGGAGACCGCCGTGCGTCAGCTCCCCCTGCTGCGCGACTGGCTCGCCTATCCGGGCGACAAGGGCCTCGCCGTCACCCAGGTGCTCTATGACGGGATCGAGAGCATCGTCACCGGCGAGGAAGACGACATGAAGGCCCTGCAGAGCGATCTGGTGGCCGAAGTCGGCGATATGCTGCCGAAGTAAAACCTTCATCGATCCGGCAGGGTATTACCCTGCCGGATCGGCTTATGAGATGTTACCTGCGTTCAACATCACAAATGTCGCCGGTATGCGTCCGGCGGAAAGAAAACGGTGTCATGAGCTTCATCCAGATCACAGACCTTCACTTCGTGCCCGGTGACAAGCCGCTCTACGGAACCAGCCCGAAACAGCGCCTTGCCGACGGCGTTTCCCTGATCCGCCGCGATCATGGCGATGTCGATTGCGTGCTCGCCACCGGCGATCTCGCGCATTACGGCGAGAAGGCAGCCTACGAGACCCTGAAAGAGGTGCTGGCACCGCTGGAAATGCCGGTGCATCTGATGATGGGCAACCATGACAGCCGGGCGCCGTTCCGCGAGGTTTTCCCGGATGCGCCGGAAATCGACGGTGGTTTCATCCAGTTCACGATCGATACCGGCGATGCCAACGTGGTCTGCCTCGACAGCCTGGTCGATATTCCGGGCGATCATGCCGGCCGCCTGTGCGAGACCCGTCTGGCCTGGTTGGACAAGGAGCTGGACGCACTGCCGTCGGACGTGCCCTTCGTCCTTGCCGTCCATCACCCGCCCTTCGATCTCGGCATCCCGCACATGGACGCAATCCGCCTGCTGGACGGTGATGCGTTGTGGGAAGTGCTGCAGAAGCGCAAGCCGGACCAGATGATTTTCGGCCATGTGCACCGGCCGATCTCGGGCCATTGGCGCGGTATCCCGTTCTATCTCCAGCGCGGCTTCAACCATCAGGTCTATCTGGATTTCACCAGCGTCGAGGATGTCCGCTTCGTGGACGAAGCGCCGGAATTCTCGATCATCAAATCGACGCCGGAGAGCGTCTTTGTCTTTGCCCGCTCCGCCGGTGGCGAAGGCGAGCCATACATCCCGGGCGACGATTAATCACGAACTGCTGACCGTCATCGCTGGCGTTGCCGGTGATGACGGTGCCGCCTCAGCCCTGCAGGGCTTCCCACATCTGCCGGTCGCGTTCGGCGGTCCAGATCCGCGGCGTGTCCATGCCGAGTGCCTCGTCATAGGCGCGGGTCACGTTGAACGGCAGGCAATGCTCGTAGATCGGCACGTCGCTGAATTTCGGATCGCACGCGGCGCGGACGGCATCCCAGGCTTCCTTCAGTGACCCGCCCCGGGCGGCAACGGCAGCGGCCGGGCGGTAGGTGTTCAGCAGGAAATCGCGGGTGAAGTCGAGCGCGGCATCGACCATTTCCGTGCCGACCAGTGCGTCGCCCCGGCCCGGCGCGATGGCGGTTGGATCGTAGCTCTTGATGGCGTCGAGCGTGTTGCTCCAGTCGCTGAAATGACCGTCGCCGCAATAGCAGGCGGCCTTGTATTCGACGATATCGCCGGTCAGCATGACCCGTTCGTCCGGAACCCAGGCGACAATATCGCCGGCGGTGTGGGCGCGGCCGAGATGCATCAGGTCGACCCGGCGCTTGCCGAGATAGACTGTCATCTTGTCGGTGAAGGTCATGGTCGGCCAGGTCAGGCCGGGGATCGATTCATGGCCCTGGAACAGGCGCGGGAAGCGGCCGAACTCGCTGTCCCAGTCTTCCTGGCCGCGCTCCGCCACCATGGCACGGCATTTTTCGGAAGCGAGGATCTGCTCCGCCCCATAGGCCGACGCACCGAGCACGCGGACGGCGTGATAGTGGGAGAGCACGACATACTTGATCGGCTTATCCGTCACACTGCGGATCTTCTCCACCACCTTGTGGGCGAGGCGCGGGGTGGCCTGGGCATCGACGATCATCACGCTGTCGTCGCCGATGACGACGCCGGTGTTCGGATCGCCCTCCGCGGTGAAGGCCCAGATGTCGCGGCCGATCTCGCTGAAGGTGATCTTCTTTTCCGCCATGTCGCCGGCTGACGCGAATTGCTTGGCCATTTGGCCTTCCTCCCGTTTGTTTTTTTTTAGTCTTGTTTGAGTGCGGGCAGCACCGTGCCCGTGCAGTCTCCAAATCCGATCCTGTAGCCGTCGCCCGCCGCATGGCCGCGCAGGGTGACCCGGTCACCATCCTTCAGAAAGCTGCGCGTCGCGCCGTCCGGCAGGGTGATGGGTGTCTTGCCGCCCCAGCTCATCTCAAGCAGAGAGCCGTAGCTGTCCGGCGTGTCGCCAGAGATCGTGCCGGAGCCGAGCAGGTCGCCGGCCCGCATCGGGCAGCCGCTGCTTGTGTGATGGGCGAGCTGCTGGGCGGCGGAGTAATACATCGTGCTGTAGTTGGTTCGGGACAGCACCGTTTCCTCGCCGGATCCGGCAGGTGTCAGGCCGACCTCAAGCGCAATGTCGTAGAGCATCGGGCCGGGTTCCGCGAGATAGGGCAGCAGCGGCTTTTCCCGCTCCGGTGTTGATGTCCGAAACGGCTCCAGCGCTGCCCGTGTCACCACCCAGGGCGAGATCGTCGTGCAGAAGGCTTTGCCTTGAAACGGGCCGAGCGGCTGGTATTCCCACGCTTGGATGTCCCGCGCCGACCAGTCGTTCAGCAGGACATAGCCGAAGATCATCCGGTCCGCCTCGGCCACCGTCACCGGTTTGCCCATCGGGTTTCCGGTGCCGACCACGGCGCCCATTTCCAGTTCGATATCGAGCCGGCGGCTCGGCCCGAATGCTGGTGCGTCCGCATCGGGTGCCTTCAGTTGACCGTTGGGGCGGTGGAAATCGGTGCCGCTGACAACAACCGAAGAGGCCCGGCCGTTATAGCCGATGGGGATATGCAGCCAGTTCGGCGGCAGGGCGTTTTCCGGCCCCCGGAACATGGTGCCGACATTGAAGGCATGCTGCTTGCCCGCGTAGAAATCGGTGTATTCGCTGACCTTGAACGGCAGGTGCAGGGTGACATCCGAGAGCGGGATGAGAAAGGCATCCGCATTCTGCCTCAGGATTGTGTTACCGCCGTCGCGGAGCAGGTCCATCAGCCGGGCGCGCACTTTCGCCCAGATCTCCGGGCCCCGTTCCATGAAGGCATTCAGCGCCGGCTCCGGGAAGACCGGTCCGCCGCCGGTGGAAACCAGCCCGTCCCGCTCCAGTGCCGCGAGGTCCAGCACCTGATCCCCGATGGCAACACCACAACGCGGTTGCTCCCCGGTCCGGGAGAAAACCCCATAGGGCAGGTTCTGAAGAGGGAAGTCGCAATCCGGCGCGTTGGCGCTGGTGAGCCAGCTTGTCATGTCACTTGATACCCGGCGTTCCGTCGAATTTCTTTTCCAGTCCCGTCCAGCAGGCCGCGTAATCGTCCTGAAGTGGCGCTTCGCTGGCAGCGTATTCCGTCAGGTGTTGCGGGAACCGGGTTTCGAACATGAAAGCCATGGTCTCCGTCAGCTTGTGCGGCTTCAGGTCCACATTGGAGGCACCCTCGAAGGCCTGACTGTCCGGTCCGTGCGGCAGCATGCAATTGTGCAGGCTCATGCCGCCGGGTGCGAAGCCTTCCTGCTTGGCGTCATAGGCGCCGTAAATATTGCCCATGAATTCGGACATGATGTTCCGGTGATACCAGGGCGGCCGGAAGCTGTGTTCGGCGACCAGCCAGCGTTCGGGGAAGATGACGAAGTCTATATTGGCCGTGCCCGGCGTCTCCGACGGGGCCGTCAGCACGGTGAAGATCGACGGGTCCGGATGATCGAACAGGATGGCGCCGACCGGCGAGAAGGTGGTCAGATCGTATTTGAAGGGCGCGTAATTGCCGTGCCAGGCCACGACGTCCAGCGGCGAATGGCCGATCTCAGTCACGTTGAACGTACCGCACCATTTGACGATCAGCCGGCAGGGCGTTTCCTTCTCCTCATAGGCCGCGACGGGTGTCTTGAAGTCACGCGGATTGGCGAGGCAGTTGGCGCCGATCGGGCCGCGCCCCGGCAGGGTGAACTTGGCGCCGTAATTCTCGCAGATATAGCCGCGCGCTTCTTTGTCCAGCAGCGTCACCTTGAAGATCATGCCGCGCGGGATGATGGCGATCTCGCGCGGGCCGAGCGCCATGCGGCCGAGTTCCGTGAAGACCTCGATCCGGCCGAGCTGGGGGACGACCAGCAGCTCCGCATCGGCGTTCATCAGATAGTCATCCACCATGTCCGCATTGCAGGCATAGACATGGGTCGCCATGCCGGCCTGGGTATTCACATCGCCGGCGGTGGTCATGGTGTGGATGCCATGCAGAAAATCGGTCGGCGCTTCCGGCAGGGGCACCGGGTTCCAGCGGTACTGGCCGAGGGCGAGGCCGTGTTCCGGCTGGTGCGGTGCGGTTTTCCAGGCATCGACGGCGATACGCGCGAAGCGGCCGGTATGCTTCACCGAGGGGCGCATGCGGTAGAGCCAGCTGCGCTCATTCTCGCCGCGCGGGGCGGTGAAAGGGCTGCCCGAGAGCTGTTCAGCATAGAGGCCGTAATTGCATTTCTGCGGGCTGTTCTGGCCTTGCGGCAGGGCCCCCGGCAGTGCTTCGGTCTCGAAATCGTTGCCGAAGCCGGGCATATAGCCGGTATTGGCTCCGGTCACCGGATTGCCATGCATGGCTGCTGGTTCTGAAACCTTGTTCATCTCGATCCTCCCGGCGGCAGGGTCTGGCGAGGCGCGTTTTCTGATTGGTTTTAGGGGCCTGTCTGCCGTAGGATTATCATGATCGTTACAAGTGAAATGATTGTCAATTGTCGATGGAAGATCACAAGGACCTGCTCGATCTGGACAGCTTCCTGCCCTACAGGCTGGCGGTCATCGCCGCCAGGGTCAGCAAATCCATGTCGGTGCTCTATGCGGAGAAATTCGGCATCTCGATCGCCGAATGGCGGGTGATCGCGCATCTCGCCCGGTCGGAACGGGTCTCAGTCCGGGACATTCATGCCCGGGTCAATCTGGACAAGGTGAAGGTCAGCCGGGCGGTCAGCCGTCTGGAAGAGGCCGGGCTAGTCCTGAAAGCCAGTAACGCGGCCGATAACCGGCTGCTGGATATCACCCTGTCGGACGAGGGCTGGTCCGTCTACCGGCAGATCGTGCCGCTGGCGAGCGGCTTCGAGGCGGATCTGCTCTCGGTTCTCGATGAGGCGGAACGCGCTGCTCTTGAGCGGATCTTCGAGAAGCTGCACAGCCGTCTGGATGACAATCCGGATATGCCGCGCCGCGCGCTTCCGGCGCCCTGACGGGCGCAAGCGTCAGAAGGCGGGAGCTTCCGTGCCGGGCGGCCTCGGGCGCCATTCGCCGGGGATCTGCCCGACAAGGAGCCGCGCGATCTCGTCCTGCCCGTTTTTCAGCGGCAGAATGAGACGTGTCCAGCTCGTGGTTTCCGACGCGTTCTTCGGATAGTGAATTGTCAGGAGAGGTTCTCGCCGCTGCATGGCGGCCTGATAGGCGCCGAGGAAGAAGCTGACGATATATTCCCTGTCGCCGAACTGACGGACTGTCGTGCCGGTGACATCTCTGCCGAAACGTTCGGAAATCATCGTGCCGTAAAGCCGGTAGCGGAAATCGAAGCCGCCATCGATGACGTCCAGCAGCATGATATAGCCGAGGATGAACCGCATGTCCGTGGGATCAATGGACGCAATGGGAGCCGCATCCTGGCCGTCTGCTTTTTCGCGCCAGTAAGACAAAAGGCGCTGCAGACGCTTGTCTTCAAGCTGATCGTGTTCCGGGCTCCAGGCGACAACCGGATTACGCGCGCCGAATTTAAGAAAGTACTGATCGATTACATTCAGGTCGTTCCCGACCAGAGCACCTTTCAAATTCGCGGCAGATTGAAATTCGCCTGTCAATGATCCGCTCTCATAATCAGCCGG
>NZ_CAXBDC010000138.1:0-9432 GCF_963974195.1 uncultured Nisaea sp. | reverse complement strand
GGAAGCCGGGTTCGACGAGCTGAACGGCGTCGACTGGAAGAAGGGCTGCTATATGGGCCAGGAGCTGACGGCCCGGACCAAATATCGCGGTCTGGTGAAGCGGCGGCTGATGCCGGTGCGCATCCTCGACGGCGAAATGCCCGCGCCGGGCACGCCTGTGATGCGGGACGATCGCGAGGTCGGCGAGATCCGTTCCGGCGCGGGGACCATGGCGCTGGCCATGCTGCGGGTGAACGTGCTCGAGGATCTGGAACATGCCGTGCTCAGCGCTGGCGGCAGTACGGTTCTCCCCGTGAAGCCGGACTGGGCAACCTTCTGACTCCGAACGACTAGCCCCAATTCGCGGCGGCGCGGCACCATTACTGTGCCGCCTGTTCGCTTGTGCGAGATGGATGCCGGGCATAGCGTGTCACAGTGTCCAAGCTCGCTGTTTTCAAACACTCTGTCGCCCGCCTGCCGGCTCCGGTTCGCGGCGTCCTCCTCATGGCCCTCGCTGCGGCGATGTTCGTCTGCATGCACGCGATCATCCGGGATCTCGGCAAGAACGCGGACCTGCATCCGTTCGAGATCGCCTTCTTCCGTTCCTTCCTCGGCCTGTTCGTGCTGGCCCCGCTGCTGATCCGTCAGCGCTTCCGGCCGCTCCACACCACGAACATGAAGCTGCTGTTCCTGCGCGGCGCGGTGAATTCCGCGGCCATGCTGATGTTCTTCTACGGCCTTTCCATCACGCCGTTGGCGCAGGCAACCGCGCTCGGCTTCACGGCGCCGCTCTTTGCCACGCTGCTGGCGACGCTGTTCCTTGGCGAGGTGGTGCGGGTGCGGCGCTGGATCGCCATCCTGATCGGTTTTGCCGGCACATTGGTGATCATCCAGCCCGGCACGGCGGAAGTCGGCCTCGGCCCGATCCTGATACTCACGGCGACAGTGGTCTGGTCCGTCGCGCTGATCATCATCAAGTTCCTGACCCGGACCGAATCCAGCGTCACCATCACGGTCTATGCCTCGATCTTCCTGTCGCCCTTCACCCTTGCCGCGGCCAGCTTCTTCTGGCGCTGGCCGACGCTGGAGGAGGCAGGCTGGCTTTGCCTGATCGCGTTCCTCGGTACCATCGCCCAGACCGCGATGAACCAGTCCCTCAAGCTCGCCGATGCCTCGGTTGTGCTGCCGATGGATTTCAGCAAGATGATCTGGGCAGCCTTTCTCGGCTTCTTCATCTTCGGCGAGCTGCCGGGCCTCTATACCTGGATCGGCGGGGCAATGATCTTTGTCAGCACCACCTACATCACGGTGCGCGAATCCCGGATCAAGAAGAAGGCCAAGGCCGTCGCGGAAGAACCGTCCGGTTGACCAGCGGCGCCATCCCGCGCATAAGCAGCCCCAAATTCCGCATTTCATCCACAGGAACGGGTCCCGAAAGATGGCAGCCGATCTCGTCCGCGTTTCCCGCGCTCTCCTCTCCGTCTCCGACAAGACCGGGCTGATCGAGCTCGGCAAGGCGCTCGCGGCGCATAATGTCGAAATCCTCTCGACCGGTGGCACCGCGAAGGCTTTGGCCGAGGCGGGTGTGCCCGTGAAGGAAGTCGCGGACCATACGGGCTTCCCGGAAATCATGGACGGCCGCGTCAAGACTTTGCACCCGGCGATCCATGGCGGCCTGCTGGCCCTGCGCGACAATGACGAGCATGTCGCGGCAATGGAAAAGCACGAGATCGCGCCGATCGACCTGCTGGTGGTGAACCTCTATCCGTTCGAGAGCACGCTGGCCTCCGGCGCCGGGTATGACGAATGTGTCGAGAATATCGATATCGGCGGCCCGGCCATGATCCGCGCCGCCTCCAAGAACCACGGCCATGTCGCCACCGTCGTCGATCCGGAAGATTACGCCGACCTGATCGCCGAGCTGGACGCGAACAAGGGCGCGACCACCTACGCGCTGCGCCGCAAGCTGGCCTCAGTCGCCTATGCCCGCACGGCGGCCTATGACAGCGCCATCTCCACCTGGCTGGCCGGTGAGATCGGCGACACATATCCGCGCCGCATCACCTTCTCCGGCGCAGCCCCGAAGATCATGCGCTATGGTGAAAACCCGCATCAGTCCGCCGCTTATTACAGCAGCGGCGATCCGCGCCCGGGCGTCGGCAATGCCGAGCAGATCCAGGGCAAGGAGCTGAGCTTCAACAACCTGAACGACACGGACGCCGCCTTCGAGCTGGTCGCCGAGTTCGACGCCCAGCCCGCCATCGCCATCATCAAGCACGCCAACCCCTGCGGCGTCGCGGTCGGGGACGATCTGGTCTCCGCCTATCAGCGCGCCTTCGCCTGCGACACGGTCAGTGCCTTCGGCGGCATCATCGCCGCCAACCGCACGCTGGATGGCGCCACGGCGGAAGAGATCTCCAAGATCTTCACCGAGGTGATCATCGCCCCCGACGCGGACGAAGACGCCCGCAAGGTACTCGCGGCGAAAAAGAACCTCCGTCTGCTGCTGACCCACGGCATGCCGGACGTGACCGCCGCTGCGCGCACCGTGCGCAATGTCGCCGGTGGTTATCTGGTGCAGGACAAGGACAATGGCCGTGTCACGGCGGCGGACCTCAAGGTCGTCACCAAGCGCCAGCCGACCAGCCAAGAACTGGCCGACATGCTGATGGCCTTCCGGGTCTGCAAGCATGTGAAGTCGAACGCGATCATCTATGTGAAGGACGGCGCCACGGTCGGCATCGGCGCCGGCCAGATGAGCCGCGTCGACAGCGCCCGCATCGCCGCCTCCAAGGCGCGCGACATGGCAGAAGCCGCCGGTGCGTCCGAGCCCGGCACCATCGGCTCCGTCGTCGCCTCCGACGCCTTCTTCCCCTTCGCCGACGGTCTGCTGTCAGCCGCCGAAGCAGGCGCTACGGCGGTGATTCAGCCGGGCGGCTCCATGCGCGACGACGAAGTGATCGCGGCGGCGGACGAGAAGGGCCTCGCGATGGTCATGACCGGGATGCGCCACTTCCGGCATTGATAAAACTGCAACTTTCCCATCGACCTATGCGGACAGATCGTATTACCTCTAAATGCGATTTGGGGTAGCGAAAGTTGTAGTAGGCTATGGTTCAGCGTGCAAATAATCCGCGCGTCTTTGCGGAAACGATATCGATTGATGCTTGGCGAACCCCTTTTGACGGAAAAACTGCGGAAGCTGACCTACATATTGATGCAGGTTTTTCTAAGGGGAGGGTTGGCGGGCCAGGCGCGCCGATTAGGTTCAGGCTCTCTTTGAAAAGGGCCGAAATCCAAGTGATATTGGACTTAGCTGATGTGCTCGTGATCCCGCCGTCATCTGTTATGAGGGCGCCGTTCCGTCAGGTGGAGGTGACGAAATATGTCGAATCGCGGCGAAGCATCGAAGGAGAAGCTAGAGCTTCATTAACTGAGTTGAGCGCTCGCGGTCAATTTGCGGCAAAAGGCTCAATTGAAATTGCTGAAACCAGACAGAGGTCAGCGACAGAGGGAGACATTTTTGTCGACTATCGCAAGATTGAGCACGGGTATTCTTTCGCAGTGGAGGCCAGCACTAGCAGTCGATTGCTCTTAGGGCGACCTTGGGACCCCCTGAAACCATTGTTACGTGTAAGAGATACTAGAGCTTTGAGGCAGCGAGGCGAACCACCAGAGCCGCGCATAGAAGTACGATGCCGGAGAGAAGACCTTTTTGTGGAAGATGTCGAATTCACTGATAAAAGAAAATATTCTTGGTCCAATCTTACGCGCCCCAAAAAGCTCGTTGTCGAACAATATATTAAGGATGAGCTGGCCAAAGTGGGTTTTTTGTCTGGAGATTTAAGTGATCCATTCGAATCTATTTTACTTTCGGATGCTGTTCCTTTTATTGAATCGTGATGTTTGAAAAATCGGAAGAAATAGCTGGTGCAAGAACAGACGACTTAATGTCGCTATTTATGATATCTAATGGTAATCCAAAGACTTTTTTTGTTGGCGCGGATTTATCTTATATTGATTTATCGAGTGTAGATTTATCGGAATTTAATATAAGCGGATCAATTATTAATTATACAGCCATTGATGGTTCAACAAGAATTCGTGTGCCAGAAGGGTTTTTCCCTATTCATGTGAAAATATTATATTTCCTTGAGGAGGGTATTTCAGAGTTATTGTATGAGATTTTTTCTCATCTATCTCCTTTTGGGGAAATGGAGCCTCGTATTTTTGAGGGGTTTTCGGTAAATATGAGGGAAAGTATAGCGAATAAAATAGATTCTGTCCTGATTGGCAAATATAAATTAAATGGATCAATGAATTACATGGATCTTGTGGAGATTTTTATCGACGACATTTTCAATTTTAGAGAGATAATTAGATTGAATAAATTATATTTATTTAATGGCATTATGATGTCTGATGATATTGAATCTGATGTTGTTGTTGATTATTTTGATTTTCTAAAAAATTCTATTAAAGAGATGGTTTATTCGTATAGCAATTTAGTAGAGGAATATTTTTTAGAATTCCATAAAAAAGAATGTATAGATGGGTTAACTTGTGTGGAGTTTTCTGATTCTTTTATTGATGACTTTGATTTTTCAGGGCATGTTGCATATGAGTCTCGCGCTTTCAATGAAAAAGACCGCATTGAGGTTGGTGAGGTATTAAAATTTCATTGGACGGGTAAAGATCTGGAGGTGTTGATAGCGAATTCTTAGATTTTACTCAGCGCGTGTTTCGCGATCTTCGCCATTACTGACGGCAGCCCCGCTTCGCCGATCTTCTCCACTGGATGCCAGAAACTGTCAGACGGGCGCGTGCCGGTGGCTCTGCTGCGATAGACCGTCAGCTCCAGATGGAAATGCGTGAAGGTGTGGCGGACTGTGCCCGGGAGGGCGGTCCATTGCGCCTTGATCGGGGCTTCGGCGAGGGACTTGTGCAGCGGGTGTTCCGCTTCGCGCCATTCGCTTGACGGGATTTCCACCATGCCGCCGAGCAGCCCCGTTTGCGGCCGCCTCCGGAGCAGGATTTCGCCGCGGCCGTTGATGATCCAGAAGGCGACGCCCTTGCGGGTCGGTTTCGGTGGTTTCTTTTTCTTTCTCGGCAGGTCTTCGGCGATTCCGGCGATCCGTCCCGTGCAGGACGCGCTCCACGGGCAGGTCAGGCATTTCGGTTTGCGCGGGGTGCAGATGGTGGCGCCGAGATCCATCACGGCCTGGGCATAGTCTCCGGGCCTTTGCTGCGGGGTGAGCGCGGCGGAGAGGCGTTTGAGTTCCGGCTTGGCGTCGGGCAGCGGGGTTTCGACCGCGTGCATCCGGGCCATTACCCGCTCGAAATTGCCGTCCACGGGCGTTGCCGGGATATCGAAGGCGATGGCGGCGATGGCGGCGGCGGTATAGGCGCCGATTCCCGGCAGCTCCAGCAGGGCCTCTTCGGTGTCGGGGAAGCGGCCGCCATGCAGATCGCGGACGACGGCTGCACATTTATGCAGATTGCGGGCGCGGGCGTAGTAGCCGAGCCCGGCCCATTCGGCGAGCACGTCCTCCTGCGGCGCGTCGGCCAGCGCGACAACGCTCGGCCAGCGCTCCAGAAACCGCGTGAAATAAGGCCCGACGACGACCACGGTGGTCTGCTGCAGCATGATTTCGCTGAGCCAGACATGGTAGGGATCGGCCTTTATTCCGGGTTCCGCGCGCCAGGGCAGGCGGCGTCGATGCCGGTCGTACCAGTCGAGCAAAAGGGCGGGGAGGATTTCAGGCGTGGTCACGTGTATGTTATTTCCGTTGGGACTGGCGCGGGAGCCCTTACATTAGTGCGCATGGGGAGCGCGGCAATGTCCGAGAAGACGGCAGCAGACAAAACAATACAACCGGCATCGTGGCGCCGCCGTATCGGCGGTCTCGCCCGGCTTGCCGCCGTCGCGCCGACGCTCGGCGACAAGGCGCTGCGCCGTCGCGGTTTCGCCGAATCGCGCATTGTCAGCGACTGGCCGGCGATTGTCGGCGAGGTACTGGCCCTGCAATGCGCCCCCGAAAAGCTCGTCTTCGCCAAGGGAACGACCGGCGGCGGCACCCTGCATCTGCGTGTGGCCGGCGCCGCTGCCCTGGAAATCCAGCATCAGATTCCGGTCCTGCTCGAACGCATCAACACGGTTTTCGGCTATAGCGCCATTGCCCGCATTTCCCTGAAACAGGGACCGTTGCCGAAGCGGCGGGAAAGCCTGCGCCCGAAATTGCGGCCGCTGAAACCGGAAGAGGTCGCGCGGGTCACGGAAAGCGTCGCCGGGGTCGAGCGGAGCGATCTGCGGCAGGCGCTGGAAGATCTCGGCAAGGCGGTGACCGCCGCCGGAGCCAAAAAACGGACCTATTCCTGACATGATTCGGCTGCAGGCTATAACGGATCGGGCCATGCCTGCCGGAAGGCCCGCCGGTCGGGAGGATGTGTCACGGGGTTCAGTTGTTGCGGCTCGCCCAGTTCTTGCAGCACTCCCAGTTCTTGCGGCTCGCAAAGAGTCACATTAATATTTCAACATGTTGTAACAGGAGGCAAATCTTGCGCCGTAGAACGCTAAATCTTGTGTTGGGGCTGGGGTTGATCGCGCCCTTCACCGCCGGGCTGTCCTTTCCGGCCCTGGCCGACGGGGTCGATATGGACGTGGCAACCGCGCCCCGTGTGATCGGCGATCCCGATGCCAAGATCTCCCTCGTCGAGTATTTCTCGATGACCTGCCCGCACTGCGCCCGGTTCCATACCGAAGTGCTGCCGCAGCTGAAGGAAAAATACATCGATACAGGCAAGGTGAAGCTGGAATTCAAGGACTTCCCGCTCGACCAGTGGGCGCTCCGTGCTTCCGCCATGGCCCGCTGTCTTGAAGGCCAGCGCTATGTCGGCATGGTCGATCTGCTGATGAAGAAGCAGGCGGACTGGGCGCGCGGCGACAATCCGTTCACCGAGCTGGTCAAGTACGCGAAGCTGGCCGGGCTTTCCGAAGAGCGCGTGCAGGAATGCATGACCGACGAGAAGCTGCTGGATTTCATCCTGAACGAGCGGCTGAAGGCGACCAAGGAGCACGATATCAAGGCGACACCGTCTTTTGTCATGAATGGACGCAAGCTGGACGATGTGTTCAGCTTCGAGTCCTTCGAAGAGGTGATCGAGGACGCGCTTTAGGGCGCGCTCCGTAAAATCCGCATTTGGGGCCGGGTAAGGAGCGTCTAACGGGTGCATCTTTCTAAGCTGCGTCTTTCGGGGTTCAAATCCTTCGTCGATCCGACAGAGCTGTTGATCGAGGAAGGCATGACGGGCGTTGTCGGGCCGAACGGCTGCGGCAAGTCGAATCTCGTCGAGGCCCTCAGATGGGTGATGGGAGAGACCTCCGCCAAGCAGATGCGCGGCGGCGAGATGGACGATGTGATCTTCGGCGGCACCACTGGCCGCCCGGCCCGCAATCTCGCCGAAGTCGGCCTGATGGTGAATAACGAGGACCGCAAGGCACCGGCGGCCCTCAACGATGCGCCGGAGCTGGAAGTGATCCGGCGCATCGAACGCAACAAGGGTTCCGCCTACCGGGTCAATGGCCGGGAAGTGCGGGCCCGCGATGTGCAGCTTCTGTTTGCCGATGCCGGCACCGGCGCCCGGTCCGCCGGGCTGGTCAGCCAGGGCCGGATCGGCGCCATCATCAACGCGAAACCGTCCGAGCGCCGCATCCTGCTGGAAGAGGCGGCGAATATCCGTGGCCTCTATGCCCGCCGCCGTGAGGCGGAGTTGCGTCTGCGGGCGGCGGAAACCAATCTCGAACGGCTGGAAGACGTGCTGAAGGCGCTGGAAGGCCAGCTGCACGGGCTGCGTCAGCAGGCCAAGCAGGCCCAGCGCTACCGGACGGTCGCCGAACAGATGCGCTCGGCCGAATCGGTGTTGCTGCACCGGCGCTGGGAAGCGACCAAGGAAGAGCGGGCGGTTGCCGGCAAGGCTCTGGCCGAGGCCGGGGACGCGGTCGCTGAAGCGACCCGCAAGGCCGCCGAGGCAAGCACCATCCAGACCGAGACGGCGGCCAGCCTGCCGTCCCTGCGCGAGGATGAGGCAAAGGCAGCGGCCGAATTGCAGCGCCTGACACTGGCGCGTGCCGAACTCGATAATGAAGAACGCCGCATCGTCACTGCGAAGAGCGAGGCGGAGCTGCGTCTGCGCCAGATCGCCGATGATCTTGAGCGCGAGCAGTTGCTGTCCGCCGACGCGGAAGAAGCACTGGAACGGCTGAAGGGCGAGCATGCCGGGATTGCCGCCGCGCGCGAGGGCGAGGCGGAAGCGCAGGCGGAAGCCGCCGCGGCGCTGACCGATATCAACCGTGCCGCCGATGTGCTGGAAGTAAAACTTTCCGGGATGACGGAACATATCGCGACGACCGAGGCGCGCCGGGCCAGCCTGCAACGCCAGGCCCGGATGGCGCGGGAGCAGATAGAGCGGCTCACCCGGCAGATTGCGGGGCTTGAGGATAATCGGAAGCGGTTGCAGGAATCGGCGGCCGGTCCGGGAGAAGTCGAGGCGGCGGAGCAGGCGGTAACGGAGGCAGAGGCCGCGCTTGAAGCAGCGCGTACAGCCGCTGACGGCTCTGAAGCTGCCCGGGAGGCCGCATCGGAAGCTGAGGGTGCCGCCCGCGAGGCCTTGCAACACGTTGAAGCCGGATTGGCGAAGCTGACGGCGGAGGCCGGTGCGCTCGAACAATTGCTGTCCGGCGATGGCGAAGATGGTGATGCGGCGCCGATTCTCGATTCCGTTTCGGCGGAGCCGGGCTACGAGACCGCGCTCGGTGCCGCGCTCGGCGACGATCTGACGGCACCGCTGTCCGAATCGGGCGGCGATCATGTGCGCTACTGGAGCGGAAAGTCCGGAGCCGACTCCGGAAACTCCCTGCCGGACAGTGTCGAGCCCTTGGCAACCCGTGTGCAAGGACCGGCCGCTCTGGCGCGCCGTCTTGCGGCAACCGGCGTGGTGGCGGACTTGGAGACTGCGCAGGCGTTGCAACCCGCTCTGAGGGACGGCCAGCGTCTGGTCAGCCGGGATGGCGGGCTATGCCGCTGGGACGGCTTTGTTGTCGCCCCCGGTGCGCCGAGCAGTGCCGCGATCCGGCTGCAGCAGCGGAACCGGTTGGGCGCCCTGCAGTCTGAAATCGCGGCGGTGGAGAAGGACCGGACGGGGGCGAGTGAACGATTCGACGCGGCCCGAACCTCGCAGCGGGAAGCCGTGGATGCCGAAAAGGCCGCGCGGGAAGCCATGCGCGCAGCCTTTAGCGAAAGCGAAACGGCGCGGACCCGGCGCTCCAAACTGGCAGCTTTGCTGGCCGAGATCGATTCGAAGCTCTCCGCCATCGACGATACCAAAGCGCGGTACGAGGGCGAGATCGAGGAGGCGGAGCGCCAGCGTGTGTCCGCCGAGGCGGCGGAGGTCGAG
>NZ_CAXBDC010000137.1:0-9452 GCF_963974195.1 uncultured Nisaea sp. | reverse complement strand
AAGCCACCAAGATCGGCTACCATCAGCGCGACCGCTATGTCGCCGACCAGAAATTTTCCGACGTGCCGGTCGAATGGATGCTCGGCGAGGAACATACCGCCCAGATGCGGGCCATGGTCGACATGGACAAGGCCGGTAATTTCGAGGACAGCGATTTCCCGCTGCACCGGGACACGATCTATCTCTCCTGCATCGACGAGCAGGGTAACGCGATTTCCTTCATCAATTCGCTGTTCTCCGGCTTCGGCAGCACCATCATGGCACCGAAATCCGGCGTCATGCTGCACAGCCGCGGCAACAGCTTCCACCTGAAGGAAGGCCACCCGAACTGCATCGAGCCGCGCAAACGCCCGATGCACACCATCATTCCGGGTTTCGTCTACAAGAACGGCACTGCCGTGGCCCCGTTCGGCGTCATGGGCGGCCAGTACCAGTCGACGGGTCAGGCCAACTTCATTTCCAACGTGGTCGATCTCGGCCACGACATCCAGGAAGCCATGGATGCCCCGCGCAGCTTCGCCACCGAAGGCGTCCTGCAGGTCGAGAGCACGTTCGCGCCGGAGACCTACACGGCTCTGGAAACCAAGGGCCACACGCTTGAGCGGCTGGACAAGGCGACCGGCGGCAGCCAGTGCGTCTGGCGCGATCCGGAAACCGGCGTGCTTCAGGCAGGCTCCGACCCGCGCAAGGATGGCATGGCCATCGGCTACTAAGAGCGCTTACCGAAGAACAGAAAGCCCAGAAGACTAATGAGCAAGAGCTACAACATCGTCGTCATCGGCCTCGGCATCATGGGCCGGCGCATGATCCAGTACATGATCCCGCATGACCGCTTCACGGTCATGGGGGCCTGGGATCCGAGCGCCGAGTCCGTCGCCACCGCCAGGGCCGAATTCCCGAACGTGAAGATCTGGGACAGCGCCGAAGCCATGATCGCGGCACCGGAAGCCGATCTTGTCTATATCGCCAGCCCGCCAGCCTTCCACAAGCATTATGCCGATCTCGCCATGGATGCCGGCAAGCCGGTCTATTGCGAGAAGCCGCTCGGCATCTCCGTGCCGGAGAGCGAGGAGATGGTCCGGCGTCTGGAAGAGACCAAGACACCGAACATCGTCAATTTCTCCCAGGCCTCCCTCGAGGGTGTGGAGATCATCGAAGCCGCGATCAAAGACGGCTCCATGGGCGACATCCTCAGCGCCGAGCTGGTGATGCATTTCTCCCAATGGCCGCGCGACTGGCAGGCGGATGCCGACTGGCTGCGCTTCCGCGACCAGGGCGGCTACACCCGCGAAGTCACCTCGCACTATCTCTATGTGACCGAGCGTTTCCTCGGCCGGGCCAAGCTGCAATGGAGCAAGCCGACCTATCAGGCCGACCCGAAACTCTGCGAGACCCATGTCCATGCCATGCTGGACTGCAACGGCGTTCCGGTGAGCTACAGCGCCGCCGTCGGCGGTGTCGGCCCGGACCGGATCGAGGGCACCTTCTACGGCACGAAGAAGAGCATGCGCCTCAGCGGGTTCTATATTCTGGAACAGACCAGCGGCGGCCCGTGGGAGCTGGCGATGGAACTTCCGGCAGACCCGCGCTCGGTTTCCGTACCCCGGCAGATCGACAATGTCGCCCGCTGGATGGATGGCACAGCCCATACCATGCCATCCGCCGCCGATGCACTCTCCGTACAAAAGCTGGTTGAAGGCATTCTGGCTGACTGAGTAGTCAGATCATCACATATACAATCGTCATCCCGGCCGGAGAGCCGGGACCCAGATGATCGCAAGGTTCGGCCCCTCGTTCCCTGGGTCCCGCATCAAGTGCGGGATGACGGTTTTTTATTTAATGAAAACAAATCATTAAACTGGATAAACCACCCGCCGTTCGCCCGGCTCGAAACGCGTGAGGGACTGTACCCAGCTTCCGTTCCGCCAATGGAACGTCACCGCACTCTCACCCGGCACATACTCAGCCGTGTACAGCGTCCCGAGCCATTCGTCGAAATCCTCCTTGCGAAGATCCCCCTCTACGAACACCGCACGCGCAGCTTCCGCATCCTCCACCAATGCACAGGCCACACCGAGCCGCCGTGCGGAATCCGGTCGCGGCTCTACCTCCGCCTGATGGTTAGCCACGACGTTCCCGTCAATAACGAGCGGTTCTCGATCCGGCGCAAGCTCGGCACGGATTGCTTTCCCGGATCTGTCTTGCACAAGCACATTGTGAGACCATGCACAGGGCATCCAGCGTAATACGTCCGCCGCGTCCTTCGCATCTGACGCCACCTGCAGCAGATACCGGATGATCTGCACAATACCGAACCCGGAGCCATAGACATGCCGCCCGCCAAAGGTCAGAGCGGCGGCGACTCCGGCATCATTCACCCCGTCAAGCAGGCCGCTCACGCCTTCGGACATGCCGAGCACATGACGCCCTGACCATTCCGTTCGCAAGATCACCGCCGAGGTCGCATCCGGATGGAAATCGTAATTGCGGAGCATGGTCGGCCGGGGCTGGGTGAAGGCGCGAACGGTGCAGCCAGCGGGGATCAGTGGCGGAGGGTCGATTCCGGCAAGGGCGGCGATCATGGCGGGATTGTCGCCCGCAAATCCCGCCATGCGATCGAACAAATCCAGCATTTCCGGCATGTGTTCGCTAACACGGCGACGGCATTCCTCCGGATCGGGAATACGCTCCGCTTTCGCGTACCAGTCCGCCACGAAAGCACGCCCCACTTCGACAGATTGCCGGATGAATGCGTCTGGCTGCGGCTCATCGACGGCACGGAACAGTTTCTCCATCGCTCTCAGCCTTTCAGCGGAATGCAAATCAGCGTGCGCAACTCGGCTTCCGCCACCTCGGCCGGGTCGTTCAGATACCATTCGAGGCAGGGGCGCTCGTCCAGGCTCTCCCCGCTTTCCGGCAGCCAAAGGCCGAGCAGGCGGTGGAAGCAATCCTCCATCCCCATGTAGGAGCCTTCCAGCAAGGTGCAGGCATAACGGCCCGCCGGAAGCGTATCGACGCGGGCATTCTCCGGCAAAGTCTCGGCTGGTATAGACGCGCCTTCACGGAACGAGACGCAGGCGTCATAGCGCAGATCGGCCTCGGGAACGCTCGCCGGATCATCATAGGACAGCCCGAAACTGCCCGTGACATGCGGATAGAGTGCATGCTTTCCGAGCCAGCCATGCAGCGCTCCGAAGCTCGACCCGACCTCGTAATACGGCCCGACATGACGCCAGGCGATGATCGGGGCAGGCCTCACATCCTTGATTTCGACCTGCATGCCATGCTCCTTCCTGTCCGCGATCAGACGGATGCTTCCCGTCTCCGGACGATAATGAATACGGGTATTCAGAGGCCTGTAGGGCGGCGGTGCCTTTGCCGTCCGATAGCTGCTTGGAGGCAGGCCGAAACATTGCCTGAACGCCCGGGTAAAGCCTTCCGGGCTGCCATACCCGGCCGCGAGCGCGACTTCCGTCACGGTTTCCCGTTCAATGCGCAGGGCATGGGCCGCGCGGGACATCCGTACCCGGCGCACGACTTCCTGCACCGTCTCTCCCGTCACGGCACGAAACACCCGGTGGAAGTGATAGGCGGAGAAGGCCGCCACCTCCGCCAGTTCGCCAAGCTGTAATGGCGCGTCCGCCTGCGCGGCGATCCGGTCGAGGACCCGGCCAATACGATCGGCATAAGACGTTTCGGTCTGCTTTCTCATGCCAACAGAATGCCACCGCTTCGGCCTCGCTGCCCGACCGATCTTGCGGTTATGATCCCGTTCCGGCCCGCATCAGAACGGGCCACGATCAAATGAAATACCGGAAACGCCCATATGCTTACCGTGACAGCCGCCGCGCCGCTCATCCTTGCGACCCTTGCCATCCTTGTCGCCCGCCAGTCCGCCATGCGGGCGGGAGGGCTCGGGCTTGTTCTCTCCATCATAATCGCGGCCACGGTTTCGGATTTCTCCCTGCAGTCCGATGGCATCGCGGATGCCGTGATCGACGGGCTGTTGACCACGGCGACTGTCGCCTATGTGCTGCTCGGCGGTGTGACCCTCTATTGGGTGCTGCGCGCGGGCGGCGCGCTGGAGCGGCTCGGCAAGGCTGCAGCCGATGCGATTCCGAACCCGGCACAACGTGTGCTGGTCCTGGTGCTTGGCGTCTCCGTTTTCTTCGAATCCGCGACCGGGTTTGGCGTCGGCATCATCGTCACCGTGCCGCTGCTGATCGCACTCGGCTACCCGCCCGCCCGCGCCGCCCTGATCGCCTTGCTCGGGCAATGCGCCGTGCCCTGGGGGGCGCTTGCCATTGGCACCGTGCTCGGCGCCGATCTTTCGGGACTCCCCGCCGGTGAGACGGCAATGACGGCGGTCTGGCTCAGTCTGCCTTTCATCCTGCTCTGCGCCTTCGCCACCCTCCGCTTCGCCGGGGAAAGCCTGAGCAATATTTCGAACATTCTCTCCGCCATTGCCTACAGCGCCCTGCTCGCGGCAATGCTCTGGGTCTCAAGCGCCTGGATCAGCGTCGAACTCGCCGGCTGCATCGCGGGTCTTGCGGTGACACTTGTCGGACTTGTGCTGGCCCGCATCCGGTCGAAGGCACGGACGGACGGGAACGGCCTCCTCGCCGCCGCGCTGCCGCTTTTCGTGCTGATGGCGACATTGAGCCTGACACGGCTCGTTCCGGCTGTTGGCGCCTTCACAAGCTCCCTGTTGCGTATCGACGTGCCCGCCTACGACTTCGCCCTGTCCATCATCCACCATCCGGGCTTCTGGATGCTGCTGGCGGCTCTTACCGGCATCCTCTGCCTGCGCATTCCCGCACCCGAGATCCGGCAGCTAGTGCCGCAGGCCCTGAAGCAATGGAGCATCGCCAGCCTCTCGGTCGCCGGGTTCATCTGTTTCGGACATGTGATGCTGCATGCGGGGATGACAGACCGTCTGGCGGAAACCGTCGCCGCCGGTGCCGGCGCCGCCTATCTTTTCGCGGTTCCCGCCGTGGGCGGCCTGGGCGGGTTCCTGACGGCCAGCAATGCCGGGTCAAACGCACTGTTCATGGCCTTCCAGAGTACGGTCGCGGGGCGGCTGGCACTTGATCCCATCGTGGTCGCGGCGGCGCAGAATGCCGCCGGCGCCAACATCACCCTCGCCTCCCCCGGCCGGATCGTTCTCGCGGCATCCGTCTCAGGGCTGGCAGGGCAAGAGAACCAGCTTATGCGCCCGGCGCTGGCCCTCGGAATTATTGGCCTGCTGCTGATGTTGCCGGTTCTGGCAGTCCTATAGATCCGCACGGAGCAGAGACAGCGTGCGCTCATCCCGCGCGCCGTCATAAAAAAGGTCAAGTGCACGGCTGAAGAGTGCGCTGTCTTCCTCAGTCTCCGTCGCCGCCTCGAACAGCGTGAGACAGGACTGGAATTTTATGTCGTCGGGCGAGCCGAAAATCTCGAAGACTGTTTTGTCGCTGTGCCGCAGCACGACCTCGACGCAAGCCCGCAATCTGGGACCGAGCATCGGGTCGCGCAGATAACGCCGGGCCTGATCGAGATCGGTGATGCCGTAATGGATCGCCCGCCGGGAGCGGCCGAGCTCCACATGCTGGGGCAGGATGTACCAGATCCAGTGAGAGGTCTTCCGGCCCGCTTTCAGTTCGGCAAGAGCCTGCGTATAAACAGGCTCTTGTGCCTCGCTGAATTTCTCCAGATCGCTATCCGGCATTGGTGTGCTCCGGCGCTGCTGTCAGTCCTCGTCCTTCGGACCAACCCAGGCAAACGGATTATAGGCAATCTCCCAGAGGTGGCCGTCAGGATCGCTGAAATAGCCGTGATATCCACCCCAATGCGCCTTTTGCGGTGATTTGACGAGCGCTGCCCCCGCCGAGACGACTGCATCCATTGTCGCGTCCACCTCTTCCGGTGAAGCGACGTTGTGCGCAAGGCTCACGCCGCGATAGCCGCTGCCTTCGGAGGAAACACCCGCATCCGCTGCCAAATCTTCTCGTTCGGAAAGGCCGAGCCAGGTTCCGTTCAGATTGAAGAAGGCAACACTCGGAGGGGAGTCGAGCCTCGGGAAGCCGAGGCCCTTCTCGTAAAACTCTCGCGAGACCGCGAGATCTTTAACAGCCAAAGCGACCATGCTGATTCTGGGCTTCATGCCATACCTCATTCGCATCCATCGGGATTCTCACCGTAACCTGAGGCAAGAACGTGGGCGAATGAAGTCAAAAGATTAAGGCCGCAAGGCGTCAAATATCCCCGCACACCTCCAGCATGATCTTGCCGCTATGTCCGGCGCTTTCCATGAAGGTATGGGCAGCAGCGGCTTCAGCGAGCGGGAAGGTCTTGCTCACCACTGGCTTCAGCTTGCCCTGCTCGAACATCGGCCAGACATTGAGCGCGAGGCTGTCACGGATTTCCGCCTTGTTCTCCGGTGTGCGGGAGCGCAGCGTGGAGCCGGTATAGGTCAGCCGCTTCAGCATCACCGGCATCAGGTCGACCTCAACCTTGGAGCCCTTGTTGAAGGCGAGCTGGACGATCCGCCCGTCCGGTTTGGATGCTTTGATATTCTTCGCGATATTCTCGCCACCGATGATATCGAGGATAACGTCCGCGCCCTTGTACGCGCCGCGAATGATCTCGACAAAATCCTGCTCGCGGAAATCCACGGTGAGGTCGGCACCGAGATCACTGCAAACCTTGCAGCGCTCCGCCGGGCTGTCGACGGCAACCACAGTCGCACCAATAGCCTTCGCCAACTGGATCGAGGTGGTACCGAGACCGCCGGCACCGCCATGCACCAGAAAGACTTCGCCGCGCGAAAGTTTCGCGCCCATGAAGACGTTGGACCAGATGGTGAAGAAGGTCTCAGGTACGGATGCCGCTTCGAGCTGGTTGAAACCGTGCGGCATCGGCAGGCAGTGCCGGGCATCGACCGCGCAATATTCCGCGTAGCCGCCGCCATTGGTCAGGGCACAAACCATGTCCCCGACCGACCATTTGCCAACACCGTCGCCAACCGCGACGACCTTGCCGGAAATTTCCAGACCGAGCAGGTCCGACGCGCCTTTCGGCGGCGGGTAATGGCCCCGGCGCTGCACCAGGTCCGGCCCGTTCACGCCGGCATAGGCCACCTTGATCAACACCTCTCCCGGTGCTGCTTCCGGCACCGGGCGCTTGCCCGGCACCAGAACCTCCGGTGCGCCGGGTTCGCTGATCTCGACCACATTCATGTCCGCCGGAAGCGTTGCGTCCGTCATCTGAAAATTACTCCGGTTTAGTCAACAACAAGGGATTCGGGGCTGCCGGAATCTTCCGGGAAGACCGGATAGAGCCCCTGCGTCCGCCCCAGTTGTTGCACCAGAGCCAGCACGGAGTCGATATGCGGAGTCTGCAAATCGACCAGCCGCCCCATTTCCTGCACCGCCGTCAGCAATGCATCGATCTCAAGCTGCCGGCCTTTCTCCAGATCCTGCAGCATCGAGGTCCGGTGCGCGCCGACCTTGGCGGCACCGTTGATCCGGCGTTCCACATCGACCCGGAAATGCACCCCGAGACGGGCACCGATACGCTGCGCCTCTTCCATCATGGCCCGGGAAAGCGCACGGGTGCCGGGATCGGTCGCCACCACGTCGAGCGTCGCGCGGGTCAGGGCGCTGATCGGGTTGAAGCAGAGATTTCCCCAGAGTTTCAGCCAGATTTCATCCCGGATGTTCGGCAGAACAGGCGCCTTGAAGCCCGCCTCCTGCAGTGCGGCACTGAGCCGCGTCGCCCGTTCGGACATGCTGCCGTCCGGCTCACCCAGCGCGAACTTGTTGCCATAGGTATGCTTGACGACACCAGGTGCGGAGATCTCGGTCGCCGGATAAACGACACAACCGATCGCCCGCTGCGGGCCAATCAGATCCCATTGCCGGTCATCCGGATCGACCGAGTTCAGCCGTAAATTCTGATAAGCGCTGTTCACGCCGTGGAAATACCACCAGGGCACACCGTTCTGGCAGGTCACGACAGCGGTGTCCGGGCCGAGCAACGGCACCATCTGGTCCGCCACTTCCCAGGCCTGATGCGTCTTGAGCGCGACAATCACGTAATCCTGCGGGCCGAGATCCGACGGATTATCGGTCGCGGTGACCTTGGCCACGCGTTCGTCCTCGCCGATCAGGAGTTTCAGTCCGTTTTCCCGGATCGCCGCCAGATGCGCGCCGCGCGCGATCAGCGAAACCTCGACGCCCTCCACCTGAGCGAGTTCCGCGCCGATATAGCCCCCGATCGCACCCGCTCCGTAAATACAAACTTTCATGCCCCTACCCCCGTTTTTTTATCTCTCTTATGAAAACGGCGCCGACTTCAACAAGCCGGCGCCGTTCTCGATTACGTTTCGGCTGAACCGGTCTAGACGGCGCCTTCCGCCTTGGCCGCAGCCACGTCATCGGCCGACATGCCAAGCACTGCCGTCAGGATCTCGTCGGTATGTTCGCCCAGAAGCGGCGACCGTTCCACCTTTGCCGGAGACGCCGACAATTTGATCGGGCTGCCGACCGTCAGATAGGTGCCCCGTTGCGGGTGCGGCACCTCAACCACGGTGCCTGTCGCACGCAGGGATTTATCCTCGGCCAACTCCTTCATGCTGAGGATCGGGCCGCACGGCACGTTCAGCGCGTTCAGGATTTCCATGACTTCGAACTTGGACTTGGTCTTCGTCCATTCCTCAATCATGGCAAAGCACTTGTCGAGTTTCGGCAGGCGCACTTCCGGCGTGGCCCATTCCGGATCCTCGATCAGCTCCTCGCGGCCGATGGTCTTCATCAAAGGCGCCCAGCCCGGCGGCTGGATGATGACGTAGATATAGTCGTTCGGACCGCCGCCCTTGGTCTGCACGGCCCAGCCCGGCTGACCGCCGCCCGACGCATTACCGGCACGCGGCACGGCTTCGCCAAACTCGCCATTCGGATATTGCGGATATTCCTTCAGCGGGCCGTTTTCCAGGCGCTGCTGATCGCGCAATTTCACGCGACAAAGATTGAGAACACCATCCTGCATGGCGCATTCGACCCGCTGGCCCTTGCCGGAATGGGTCCGGTGATAGAGCGCGGTGACAATGCCGAGCGCCAGATGCAGGCCTGTGCCGCTATCGCCGATCTGGGAGCCGGTCACGATTGGCGGACCATCATCGAATCCCGTGGTGGAGGCGGAACCGCCTGTGCACTGGGCGACATTCTCGTAGACCTTGCAGTCTTCATATGCGCCGGGACCGAAGCCCTTGATGCTGGCATAGACGATCTTCGGATTGATCTCCTGGATGCGCTCCCAGGTGAAGCCCATGCGGTCCAGTGCGCCCGGCGCGAAATTCTCGACCATGACGTCGCACTCTTCGATGAGGCGGGTCAGGATCTCCTTGCCCTTGTCGGTCTTGGTGTTGAGCGTGACGCTGCGCTTGTTGCTGTTCAGCATGGTGAAATACA
>NZ_CAXBDC010000136.1:0-9862 GCF_963974195.1 uncultured Nisaea sp. | reverse complement strand
CCTGGTAATAGGCCTCGACGCTGCCCGGCATGTCCGTGTGCAGCACGAAGCGCACATCCGGCTTGTCGATGCCCATGCCGAAAGCAATCGTGGCAACCATGATGACCGCGCTTTCGGACATGAAGACATCCTGATTGCGATCCCGTTCTTCCTTTGCCAGTCCGGCATGGTAGGGCAGGGCATTGAGGCCTTTACTGCGCAGGAAGGCGGCGGTTTCCTCTGTCTTCTTCCGGGACAGGCAATAGATCACACCGCTTTCGCCCTCGTGCAGGCCGAGGAAGTCCAGCACCTGGCGTTTCCAGTCGGAGCGGAGCGTGACGTCGAGCCGGATGTTCGGCCGGTCGAAGCCATGCACGAACATTTCCGCGTCGCTGCGGAACAGCTTTTCGGCGATATCGAGGCGGGTGACCTGATCGGCGGTGGCGGTGAAGGCGGCAATCGGCACGTTAGGGAAGATATCCCGCAACCGGGAAAGGTCGTCATATTCCGGCCGGAAGGAGGCCCCCCATTGCGAGATGCAGTGGGCTTCGTCGACCACGAGGAAGGAGAGCGGCAGCTTGCCGATGGCGGCCAGCATGCGATCCGTCATCAACCGTTCCGGCGAGAGATAGAGCAGGTCAATCTCACCGGCGGCAACGCTGCGCCAGATCGCGACATTCTCCGACCGGTCTTTCGCCGAATTGATGGTCTCGGCCCGCACGCCTGCGAGTTTCAGGGCCGCGACCTGATCCTGCATCAGGGCGACAAGCGGCGAGACCACGATTGTCAGACCGCCCCGGACCAGTGCTGGAAGCTGGAAACAGAGAGACTTGCCGGAGCCGGTGGGCATCACCGCGAGCGCATTCCGGCCGCTCAATATGGCATCGACCACGACCTCCTGGCCGGGGCGAAAGCCGTCGAACCCGAATATTCCCTTCAGAACGCGGTATTTCTCGCTCTCAGGGTCCGGGCGAACGGCATGCATCATCGGGAAATAAGTCCAAGTCTGGTGGGCTTGCGCATCTCTTGCGCCAAGATCTTGTGATGTTGGTACAGGAGGACGAACGGCCCCGCAACCATGTCCCGGCTCATTCCGGTGCTTCCTGATCCGGAGCGGGGAGGGCCGCTGCCGGGGCTTCGATCAGGCTGGCAAAGGCGTCGCGCACGTCCGCGCCGCGTTTCTCGATGATCCGGTCCAGGTCTTCGAAGGTTTCCACGCGGGCGACTTTGGCCAGGCGCGTCTTGAGGGCTGCCGGGGCGGACTCGGGGTCGAATTTTTCATCCACGGTCAGGCGCAGAACCCACTGGATCGCCCGCCAGAGCCGTGTCGTCGCCGACAGCCGGTCGGCCAGATCCGACGCCATCAGGCCTTTCGTCGCCAGCAACTCGAATACATCCGCCGTGTTCCCGGTGATCAGATCCGGATGATCGCCGCAATGTTTCAGCAACAGGTACTGCGCCATGAATTCCAGATCCACCAATCCGCCGCGCCAGTGTTTGATCTGCCAATGGGAGGTGGTGGCGTGTTCCTTGGCGATCCGTTCCCGCATGGCGGCGACATCGCGCAACAGCATGTCCGGATCGCGCGGCGCGCAGAGTATTTCCCTGAACAAGGCATCAAGCACGTCGGTAAAGGCCGGCGACGCGGCAACGACACGGGCCCTGGACATGGCCATACGCTCCCACGTCCATGCCCCTTCGCGGTGGTATTTCGCAAACCCTTCGAAGTTCGGCACCATGGTGCCCTTATTGCCGTTCGGACGGAGTCTGGTGTCGACCTCGAACAAACCACCCTCGGCAGTCTGTGCGGTCAGGGCCGCGAGCAGGCGCTGACCGAGACGGTTGAAATAGGTGCTGGCATGCAGTGGTTTTTCCCCGTCGGACTCGGCATCGAACGGGGCGTCGTAAAGGAACACCAGATCGAGGTCGGAGCCGGCGGAAAGCTCCCGCGCGCCAAGTTTGCCATAGGCAATAATGGCAAGGGCGGGCAGAGGGCAGTCCGGAATGCGGCCGTGCAGTTTTGCAAACTCGGCCTCGACCCGGGGCAGCAGCACGGCAATGCCGGCATCTACAATGTCGGAGAGGCAGATGGCGGCGCGGGAGGCCGGGATGCGGCCCTGCATGACCTGAATGCCGACGAGGAAGCGCTGGTCGTTGATCCAGCGCCGGGCGATGTCGAGAACGTCTTCATAGTAGTGCGCCCGTTCGAGATCACGCTCCAGTTCGGCCTCAAGGCTGGCCCTGTCTCCCAGGCGGGCCGATGGATCGTGGGTCAGAACCGCTTCGAAGAGCGATGGGTGCAGGCCGAGCTGCCGGGCCAGTGACGGCGCCATGCCCATGATGTCCGCCAGCATTTCCAGCAGGGGCGGGTTGGCCTGGAACAGGGAGAACAGCTGCACGCCGGCGGGCAGGCCTTCCAGAAACCGGTCGAACCGCCTGAATGCCTCATCCGGCTCCGGTGCCTGCCCGAACGAGGATAACAGCGCCGGGGCAATCTCGGTCAGGATCTGCCGGGACCGCTCGCTGCGCGTCGCCCGGTAGCGGCCGTGATGCCATGTGCGAATTCTGGTGGCGACGAAATCCGGATCGCCGAACCCCATATCCGCCAGCGTTTTCAGGGTCTCCGGATCGTTTTCGACGCCGGTGAAGACGAGGCTGCCCTCGATCTCGTTGCCGGAGGAGAGCGGCGCGCTTTCCTCGAACAGATGGCCGTAATGGTGCGCCACGGTGGAGAGCTGGTGGATCAGCTCCCGGCGGAACCGGTCCGTATCGGCGATGCCGAGGAAGCCCGCGATTTGCGCGAGACCCGCCGTCGTCTCCGGCAGGGAATGGGTCTGGGCATCGTCGACCATCTGCAGGCGGTGTTCGACCGTGCGCAGAAAGCGGTAGGCATCCAGCATGGCCTTGGCCACGTCCGGCTTCACCCTGTCGAGCTGGACAAGTGCCTGCATGCCTTCGCTGGTCTTCATGCCGCGCAGCCGGGCATCCCGGCCGCCCCAGATCAGCTGCTGGGTTTGCACGAAGAACTCGATCTCGCGGATACCGCCACGGCCGAGTTTCACGTTATGGCCCTCGACATTGATCTTCGTGCCGCCCTTGTGGGCCGCGATTTGCCGCTTGATCGAGTGAATATCCTCGATCGCCGCGAAATCCAGATGCTTGCGCCAGATGAACGGGCGTATCCGGGTCAGGAATTCTTGCGCCGCTTTTCTGTCCGATCCGATGGGGCGGGCCTTGATCAATGCGGCGCGTTCCCAGTTCTGGCCCTGGCTCTCGTAATAGATTTCGGCGGCGGCGGTGGAGACGGCGAGCGGCATGGCGCTCGCATCGGGGCGCAGACGCAGATCCGTCCGGAACACATAGCCATCGGCCGTCCGCTCCTCGAGCATGCGGACGACCAGCCGGGTCATGGTGACGAAATGCTTCTGCAATTCCTCGACATCCCGGTAGAGCGGGAGTTCGTTGTCATAGAAAACGATCAGATCGATGTCGCTGGAATAGTTCAGTTCCCGGGCGCCGAGCTTGCCCATGCCGAGACAGATCAGGCCGGATCCGTCGAGAATATCATCGCTGCCGGCGGTGGGAAGTTTGCCGGTACTGGCTTGCAGGTGCAGGGCGTGCCGCCAGGAAGCTGCGATGGCGATATCGGCAAGCTCGCTCAACGCGCCGGTCACCCGCTCCAGCGGCCAGACCCGGGTGATGTCGGCGATGGCCGTGGTCAGCGAATAGTGCCTTTTCAGAACACGCAGAGCGGTCATCAGCTCGGCCGTGTTCAGGGCGGCGGGATCGAGAGCGGCGGCATCTTCTTTCAGGCGCGTTTCGGTTGCGTCCGGGCCCTCTTCGAGAAGGCTGGCGGCGAAGCCGGTGTCCCGGATCAACAAGCGGGTCAGGTAGGGGCTGTTTGCAAAGAGACCTTGCAACAGACGCCCGCCATTCCGATGTTCGGCTATGGAGCGCGCCCGGTCGGCGAGGGCCTGGTCAGATAGCAGACTTGGCTGTTCCTGCCAGCGCTCAAGGCCGATACGGGCGGCCTCGGTATCCGTTACTTCCGGGAAATGCTCGATCTGGTCCAGAAACACCGATGCCCCCGGTACTGGTTAAACTTGGTGAAGGGTGCGCACGGTCTGGGCGAACGTCAACCGGGCAGGTCCGGATCATGTCTGGATCACGTTGATTACCCGATCCATCGGAACATGACGATTAATCGTCTTTAACGTCGCCAGTCGGCATACCCTATGATAATCGGAACAATCCCGAGCCAAGAGTACCCCGCGTGCTGATACGAACTACCAAGATCACCCTTGAAATCGCAGCAGCGATCTTTGCCGGTGTCGTCGTGCTCGCGGCTCTGGTGTTCTGGCGCGCCAGCACGCAACCGGTTCCGCTCGAGTTTCTGAAGTCACGGGTTGCCGAAGCGCTGATCCCGGCCGAGCGCGGAACCGCGTCGATCGGTGAGCTCAGCATGGAATGGCGCGGCTGGAGCCGGTTGTTCGAGGTCAAGGTGACCAGCCTGCGCCTGAACAATCAGTCCGGTGGCCTTATCCTGTTCGCTCCGTCCGCGGATATTGCCCTGTCGGGGCCACAGCTTCTGCTTGGCGAGATCGCGCCCGTCCATATAGCCGTCGATCAGCCCGTGCTTAATCTGGAACGGAGGGCCGACGGGTCTTATGCGCTCTATGGCGCGGCCCCGTCCGGCGGAGACGTGGATGCCGGGAACCTGTTGTCGGTGTTGCAGGAGCCGCCGAAGAGCGGGGAGCAAGGACTGGCCGGTCTGGAGCGGCTGGAGCGGTTTTCCCTGAGACGCGCCACCGTGCGCGTGCAGGACGATGCCGGGAAATTCGGAAACATCCGGATGTCGGGGCTCGACGGCACGTTCGAGCGTGAACGGGATGGCTGGCGGGTTGAAGCGCGGGCGGATCTCGCTGTCGGCGGAGACAGTGTCGAAATCCGGGGAGACGGTAATTATTTTTACCGGAGCCGGAAGCTTGACGGCGCTCTCCTGTTTCAGGGACTGGCGCCTAATCTGGTTCTCTCCCGGCTGCCGACTCTTCCCGTCGATTTCAAGGTGTCGAGCAAACTCAGCGGCAGTATTGCCTTTGCCCTGCAGGATTTTCGTGCGCTCGAAAGCATCGATGTGATCGCGACCGCGACCGACGGCGCGATTTCTCTCGACACTGTTATGTCCGCGCCTCTCGCTTATGACAGCCTGCGTTTCCAGATTGGCTATGACGGCCGCGAAGATAGCGTGGCGCTGCGCAATTTCGTTCTCGAGAAGGACGGGATGGTGATCATGGTGCAGGGGGGGCTGAAGGACCTGTCCAAACCTGCTCTGGACATGACAGCCAAGATCTCCGGTCTGCCGGTGGACAATATCAAGGATTACTGGCCGCCGGAATTGTTCGAGATCGCGCGTGGCTGGGTCACGGAAAACCTGCAGGACGGGACCATCACAGAGATCACCGCGCAGATCGCCGGACATATGGATGTCGGCGAGGAAACGCGGTTCAGGGACGTGACCGTCGACGGCAAGCTCGCGTATCAGGACGTCACGGTGCATTACCTGCCGCCGCTTCCGCCCGCCCTGAAGATCGGCGGCACGATGACCTTCTCGGAGAAGCGTCTCGATGCGACGGTTACGACGGGCCATCTGGATGGGGTCAAACTGACGGGAGGGAAGGTCTCCCTTACGGGCATTCACACGGTCAGCGATGATTACGCGATGATCGACGCGGATGTGGAGGGGCCGATCTCGGATATTCTCCGTGTCCTCGATACGGAGCCTTTCGGCTATGCGCAGGCCCTCGGGTTTTCCCCGGACGAGGTTGGCGGAACGGCTAAAGGACACATGCATTTTGAAATGCCGCTGCTCCGGGTCATGACGTTCGACATGGTCGATCTGTCGGCCGAAGGGCAGCTTTCGGATGTCTCCCTGCCCACGAGGACGACCCGCTTGCCGTTCGAGCAGGGAGAAATGTCCCTGAAACTCGACAAGAACGGCATGCTGCTTGACGGCAGTGGCGAGCTTTCCGAATTGCCAGTGCAGCTTGGCTTCCTGCAATCCTTCGACAAGGAAGCGGAAATTCGCCGCCGGACCCATGTCATTGTCCGGCCGGACACGGATAAGCTCGCGGATCTGGGGCTTGATCTCCGGCGTTTTGCCGATGGCGAGGTTGAACTCGACGCGACGATCGAAGAGAGCGGAGACAGCGACACCTCAATCGATCTTGTCATGGGGCTGCAGAATACTGCGCTTGAGATTGGCGAGCTGGGCTGGAAAAAGCCGGCCGGTGCCGCCGGAACATTGCGGGCCAGCCTGCAGGTGCGGGACGATGTTCTGACCTCAATCGACAGTTTCCAGGTCGCGACCAGCGATCTCGCCGCATCCGGGTCTGTTGCGTTTTCCAGCGAGACGAAGCTGCCGAGCCGGTTGACGGTGGAGCGGCTGCAACTCGGCAAGACCGATCTTTCAGGCGTGGTCGCGGCGGACGGGACGGGCGGCTTCACCGCAAATATCAAAGGCCCGTTCGCCGACCTGCGCCCGCTGATCGATCAGTTTGACGGGGGGGCGGGTGAGATTGATCTGCCGCTTGTGGTGAATGCCCGGGTCGATCAGGTGTTGATCGGGGATCTCGATCCGATGCGCGATGTCACCATGCTGTTGGAAGATGATGGCGCCGGAACCCTGTCTCTCGCGGCGAACGGCCTGCTTGGGATGGAACCGGTCGACGTTTTCTATTCGGCTGTGGATGATCAGGCGAATTTCGATATCAGCTCCCAGAATGCCGGAAACATGCTGAAATCCTTCAAGGGATTTGATTCGATTGTGGGCGGGAAACTTGCCGCTTCCGGCTTCCGCGAGGAGCGGGACGGCCGCACGGGGTGGAACGTTTCTCTGTCGGTGCTGGATTTCAATCTGGCCGACGCGCCGGTTATGGCCCAGCTACTGAGCGCGGCGTCGATCGCGGGGCTGCCGGCTGTCGTGCAGGGGCGGGGCATTCATTTTGCCAGGCTTGATGCCGCGA
The DNA here is from genome assembly GCF_963974195.1 of uncultured Nisaea sp. Lineage (NCBI taxonomy): Bacteria > Pseudomonadati > Pseudomonadota > Alphaproteobacteria > Rhodospirillales > Thalassobaculaceae > Nisaea > uncultured Nisaea sp. The sequence continues at coordinate 2,861 of NZ_CAXBDC010000136.1, read as the reverse complement.
TGCATGTTTCCAAGGAACTGCTGGTTCTTGAACGGCTTCTGGCGCAGGGCGCGTCCCTCGGTATCTCGGCATACGGTTCTATTGACCGCAAACAGGATGTGATGGATCTGGATGGCATGCTCGTCCCGGCTTACGTCCTGAACGAGTTTCTCGAGTCGATACCACTGATCGGGACGTTGCTGACCGGCGGAGAAGGCGAAGGATTTCTGGCGTCGGAATTCGGGGTGAGCGGCACGCTGGAGAAGCCGGTGGTCACGGTCAACCCGCTGACAGCGCTAACGCCGGGCATATTCCGTAACCTGTTCAGGTTTTCGGACGCGCCGCCGAAGGACCCGGCACCTGCGGAGCCTCCGCCGCAGGATACCAGCCCATAAAGCGATATCGCCCCTGATTCAGAGGCGTGCCGTAAATCAGATTTCCAGCAGCACGTGCTTTTTCTTGCCGGACGACAGCTTGATCACGCCGTCGGCAAGATCGGTGTCCCCGAGTTTGAGTGCCTCGTCGGAGACCGCAACATCGTTAACCCGGGCACCGCCATTCTTGATCAGGCGGCGGGCTTCGCCGTTGGTCGCGGCAAGTCCGGCAATGCGCATGGCATCCACGATCCAGAGGCCTTCGGAAAGCTGTGACGCTTCGACGGAGACGCGCGGCAGGCTATCGCCGAGAGCGCCTTGCTCGAACGTCTTGCGCGCGGATTCCGCTGCGGTGTCGGCTTCTTCCCGGCCATGCAGCAGGGCGGTTGCCTCGTTCGCGAGCACCTTCTTGGCGTCGTTCAACTCGGCGCCTTCCAGCTTTTCGAGCCGGGCGATCTCGTCCAGCGGCAACTCGGTGAAGAGGCGCAGGAACTTGCCCACATCCGCATCTTCCGTATTCCGCCAGAACTGCCAGTAGTCGTAAGGCGACAGGCGTTCCTTGTTGAGCCAGATGGCGCCTTTCTCCGTCTTGCCCATTTTCAGGCCGGAAGCGGTGGTGAGCAGCGGCGTGGTCAGGCCGAAAACGGATTGCTGGTCGACCCGGCGCGTCAGCTCGACGCCGTTGACAATGTTGCCCCACTGGTCCGAGCCGCCCATCTGCAGCTGGCAGCCATAGCGCCGGCGCAGCTCAAGGAAGTCGTAAGCCTGCAGGATCATGTAGTTGAATTCGAGGAAGCTGAGCGACTGCTCGCGTTCCAGACGCGTCTTCACGCTATCGAAGCTGAGCATCCGGTTGACCGAAAAATGCTGGCCGATCTTGCGCAGGAACGGGATGTATTCCAGCCCGTCCAGCCATTCGGCATTGTCGCACATGATCGCGTCGCTGCTTTCCTCGCCGAAGCTGAGGAAACGCTGAAACACGGTCTTGATACCGGACTTGTTGTGCTCGATGTCTTCATCCGAAAGCAGCTTGCGGGCCTCGTCCTTGAAGGACGGATCGCCGATCTTGCTGGTGCCGCCGCCCATCAGCACGATCGGCCGGTGACCGGCCCGCTGCAGGTGGCGGAGCATCATGATCTGGATAAGGCTGCCGACATGCAGGCTGTCGGCCGTGCAGTCAAAGCCGATATAGGCGGTCACGACCTTGTTGTTCAGCATCTCGTCGAGTGCGTCATTATCGGTGCATTGATGGACGAACCCGCGCTCGCTCATGGTCTGCATGAAGCCCGATTTGAACTGGCTCATGGTCGTGTTCCCGGTGCAAATGTGTCAGAATCCAAGGCGCGAGCACTTAGCACATGGGCACCTCCGTCTCAACCGGAACCGCCCGGCCAGGGGGCTTTGCACATAATGAGATGGTTTTTTGCGGAGATGCCGGGGTGAGCGGGCAGAAGACATACCGGGCAATCGGCCTGATGAGCGGGACCTCGATGGACGGGGTCGACGCGGCCCTGATCGAGAGCGATGGCGAGGGTGAAGTGCGCCGGCGCGGCTTTATCAGCATGCCATACTCCGACGATTTCCGGGCCCGGCTGCAATCCGTCATGGGCAATGTCGGCGATGTTGCGGGGGTCGCATCGGAATTGACCGAACAGCATGCGGAGGCGGTTTCCGCCCTGCTTGCGGCCGAAGACGTGGCGCGTGCCGAAATCGATGTGATCGGCTTTCATGGACAGACCGTTCTGCATGAACCGGAGCACCGCCGAACGATCCAGATCGGGGCGCCGGATGTGCTGGCACGTCTGACGGACCGCCCCGTTGTCTTCGACCTGCGTCTTGCGGATGTCGCTGCCGGCGGGGAAGGCGCGCCGCTTGTGCCGGTCTATCACCGGGCGTTGACGCGGCGGCTTGGCTCCACGGTGGCAGTGCTTAATCTTGGCGGGGTCGGGAACGTGACCTGGATCGATGGCGATGAAAGCGCTGGCCCGGAAGCAATGCTGGCGTTCGATACAGGTCCCGCGAATGCCCTGGTTGACGATTTCGTAAGGGTGCGGCGCGGCGCGCGTTTCGATGCGGGTGGCGCCTTGGCGGCAAAGGGACGGGTCGATGATGCACGTTTGATGGATCTGCTCTCCGATCCGTATTTTGACCGGCAACCTCCAAAGTCCCTCGACCGGGACCATTTCGCGCGTCGTGCGATGGCGGCTGTTGTCGGTCTGTCGGATGAAGATGGCGCGGCGCTGCTCACGGCATTCTCGGCGGCCTCGGTCGTTCTGGCCGAACGCTGGTTCCCGCATGCGGCTTCACAATGGATCGCCTGTGGTGGTGGCCGTCACAATGTAACACTCATGATTATGCTGGCAGAGCGCCTGAATGCGCCGATTGTGCCGGCGGACGATCTTGGCTGGAACGGCGATGCCGTTGAGGCCGAGGCCTTTGCCTATCTGGCCATCCGCAGCCTGCAGGGAAAGCCGTTGACCTTCCCTGGCACGACCCGGGCGCCGGTGC
>NZ_CAXBDC010000135.1:0-10190 GCF_963974195.1 uncultured Nisaea sp. | reverse complement strand
TCTGCTTTGGGAGCAGAGGGCCGGCGGTTCGAATCCGTCCACCCCGACCATTCACACTCAATTGATGTTTATCGCGCGCCGATCCGTCTTTCTTTGATAGAAATTGCGAATGCGTCTTATTATTTGTAAATGATGGCACATAGCTTTTGTGCCGTGTCCTCGTTAGCCGGGAACAAAATCATGGTTATGGAACAGTTGGGCTTTTCGATTATCCGGATGCGATTTCCGGCTCTGTTGCTGATTGCCCTGATACTTCTTCCCGTACTCGCTGGATGTGCGTCTCCGACTCCCTATGCACCACTGTCCGAGCGGTTTGGCTATAAGGACAGCAGTATCGAAAGTGATCGCTACCGGGTCAGCTTCAGCGGCAATTCAGCCACCGACCGTGAAACCGTCGAGACCTATCTGCTTTACCGCGCGGCGGAACTTACCCGGGAGAAGGGCGCCGATTATTTTATCGTGGTCGAGCGGGACGTTGAAAAGACCGACCGCTATCTGAACTATTCCTATGCCCCCTTCGGATATGCCGGCTACGGCTATTTTGGCTATCATGGCGGCTATTATTTCCGGCACCGTATTTATACCGGCCCGGACGAAAGCGTTCCGATCTCCCGCTATGAGGCGATCGCGGAGATTGTCGTGGGCGGACCCGAGCTTTCCGGCAACAAAGCGGACGTCTACAGGGCGCAAGAGGTTATTGAAAATCTGGGGCCGAAGATCGTCCGGCCGAAAAGCTGAGTCTCTGCCGCATTGACCTTGCAACGCCTTTGAGCGATACGAAACCCAAGGCGCTCTTTTGTGGGCGTGCAGAGGGCTCGCAAGGGCCTCGGGGTACGAGGAGAGATTTCTATGTCAGTGCGGATTTACCGGCCGAGCAAGACGGCCATGCAGTCAGGGCGCGCAAAGACGAAGAACTGGGTGCTGGAGCCGACTCTCGAAACCGCCCGGCGGCCGGAGCCTCTGATGGGTTGGGTCAGCAGCGGCGATACCAACAATCAGGTCCGGCTGACATTCGAGACCAAGGAAGAGGCCGTTGCCTACGCCAAGAAACACGAGCTCGACTACATCGTGCAGGGCGATCACAAGCGCAGTCTGAAGCCAAAAGGCTATGCCGATAATTTCGCGGCCGACCGGTTTGAGACCTGGGGTACCTGGACACACTGATTCCGCCTGTTTCGCGGCCCCGTAGCTCAACTGGATAGAGCACCGGACTTCTAATCCGACGGTTGCAGGTTCGAGTCCTGCCGGGGTCGCCAGTTTCCATGATCTCACCCTGAAAACCAGATCTTCCTCCGCTCCCCGAATTTGATTGGGGCGCACAGTAAACCCGTGGGCATATGATCTGCCCTTAAGTGCGGGGGGCTCTTGTTTTTCAATACCTTGCAATTCGATACGATCTGTTTCCACATGGGAAATTATCCCTGAAACCGTTACGCAGCGCGGCCTTCTGCCTGTGTCATGCCTGCCGCGAAATTTTGTGTTGGGCACTCGTATTGTACATATGTGTACTTATCCTTATCTGAGGGTAACCGGTCAGCATGCGACGTCCTGCTGCCGGCTCGTTTTTACATCAGATTAGCACTTGGGCGGGCACGGCTTGCCGGGTGCATGGGGATAACGGATGAAAAACTTTGTGAAGCCCAAGAGGGCCTTGCTCCAGACCACAACGCTTGTAGCGGCGGGACTCATCATTTCGGCCGTTCCCGCGGATGCGGCGGAAAAACTCAAAATCGGTGTCGGGGGCTATGCTGAACAATGGTTTGGCTATACGGACATCCAGGACGACGGGAACAGCACCCAGGATCTTTCCGGTTTCGATGTGAAGTCGGATACGGAAATCCATTTCAAGGGCTCCACCACGCTGGATAACGGCCTTGAGGTCGGGATCAACGTCCAGCTTGAAGGCAACAGCAACAGCAGTGACCAGATTGATGAAAGCTACCTGACTGTTCGCGGCAATTTCGGTCAGATCGATATCGGTGACGAAAATTCGGCACTCTACAAAACCCATGTCGCGCCGAAGGAATACGGCATGGGGATCAATTCCGGCGATACCGTGGACTGGGAATTGACCGGCAATACCTCGATTGGCGATTCCGGGTACTTCCGGGCGCCGTTTGGTGGCACATATATCGAACCGGGCCGCGCCAACGACTCCACCAAACTGACCTATTACACACCGAGGGTCGAAGGTTTCCGCGTTGGCGTGTCTTATGCGCCTGATAGCAATCAGGACGATAATGTCCAGCCGGACCGGGATAACAGCAGCCTGACCGATGGTGTCATGGCCGGGATTGACTATTCCCGCGATTTTAACGGCGTGAAGGTCGCAGCATCCGCTGGATACGGCACGTTCCTCGAGGCAGCGGGGAACAATGAGGAGCCGGAAGCCTATGCGTTTGGCCTCACTGTTGATTATGCCGGCTTCCAGGTTGGCGGTTCCTACGCGAAATTCGCGGATTCAGGTGTCAATGACGGCGACGCCTATGTCGTCGGTGCTGCCTATGACTTCGGCCAGTACGGTGTAAGCGCCACCTATCTGCATGGTGAACGGGAAGGGCTGGTCGGCAGCACGGTTCCTGGGACGGCATAAGCGGACAGGGATACGTTTGCCCTTGGCGGCCAATACATCCTTGGCCCGGGTGTTTCCCTGCAGGGAACGCTCGGCTATTCCGAATATACCAGCGATACCGCCGGTGTCGGCGATGTCGAGGCGGCCTACGCCATAACGGGCATCAGGCTTACTTTCTAGCCCGGTGGCCGAAGGGGGCGCCCGGTGCGCCCCCTTCGGGTCGGCTACCGTATAGTCAGATCCACCTGTACGGTGAGTGCCTTGTAATCATTGTCCCTATCCGCCCAGGCGCGCCCGGATTCCGGGGTCAGATTCTCAAGTTTTTGGGAATTTGGAACGGCTGTATCAAAGATATGGCGGAAACTTGGGGCCACGCTGTGGTGATTGGGCGAGTCCACAAAGATCGAAAGCGCCATTTCATTGGCGTAGATATCGCCGTCAAACCAGGCAATGGCCCCGCTCTGCAAATAGGCGGCATGCCGGATTTCAGCCTGCGCCGGATCAAAGGGGATCGTGACTGTTTCACTAATCGGCGGGCCGAACGTCGCATGCAGCATATGGTTACGTTTCGCCGGCGAAGAACCTGTCTTGCTGGCTGTCGTTACGAGATAGCTGCTTAATATATAGCCGGTACGGCCATCTCCGAGCGCAGCGCGATACCATTGCCCATTTGCCGTTTTGCCGGTCACCATGACCTCGGTTTTTGGGGCGATCTGTTCCAGCAGGGGAGCATTCTGATCCGGCTTGCCGCGCAAGTTCACCGAAACATCTCCATCCACGATCATTGTCTGATCCAGAGACCAGACCCCGGGCACGGAATTACCCGCGTGGATGTTTCCCGGAGCCGCCAACCTCTTCAGCCGGTCTGCGGCCAGTGCGGCAAAGAGACCTTGGGGGAATTTTTGCAGGTAGGCCTCATATTCTTCCGGATATGCGCTCCATTTGATCGACTCCCAGAACAGGAGATCCTGATCCGGTTCCGTTTGCGGGGCGGTGTGAGGGGGGGTGACCATGAACGCGAAATCGCCGCGATTGAAGCGGATGTCGTGAAGCTTTCCGTATTGCGGAGTCTGGGATGAGCCGGTCAGCTCGGTGATTCTCTGGGACATGTAAAGCCCGAGCTCGGCGCCGGTGACGAACCCGTCCCTGTTGAAATTGGCTTCGGCGTCGCCTGTAATACCGCGCAGGAAATATTCCCTGAAACTTCCGTCATCCCGAACCCGCTGACCTGAATCTCCGGATGTCAGGAATTCCCGAACGGGCTCGTTCATGCGGGCGACTGTCTGGGCTGCGGGAGCGCCACGGGACTCGAAAATGGTTCCGGCAAAACAGGAATCAAACACGGCGAGGACGTGCCGGGCCTGCGCCAGCCGGACATAGGAGCCGAGCATGCGGACCGGGGTGGCTGCCAGCAGGAATTGCGGCTTGGCCGAAATCGGTGCATCGCGCGGGACGAGATATCCTTCGCCATCGATGGTTTCGCCATGCCCGGCATACCAGAGCAGCAATCTGGCCTCCGGGTCCGCGCCCTTGATGACGAAAAACTCGAGCAGCAGGCGGTGCAGTTCTTCTCCGGTAACGTTGGTTCTGAGATCGACCTCGAAGCCGAGAGAGGGAAGCGCTTCGGCGATCGCTCTCGCATCACCGACCGCGTTGTTCAGGCGTGGCCATCCGCCATCGTAATCGTCAATTCCGATGATCAGGGCAAAGGCTTTCTGATCCCTGGCTGCCGATGCGGGCCCCGGCGGGACAGAGAAGCCAATGATCGTGGCGACCAGAACGAGAATTAACCGAAGACTGCGTTTGCGGGACATAGCGTACCTCCCGTGATGCACAGACTGTAATGGACGAGCATTGGCGGCACTTGATTGAAGGGCCATCCACGCACTCTCCTGCAATATGCTAGGCCAGAAGGCGATAAATTGCACGCAATCGGCATAGCCCGGCAATTATGACTGGTAAATATAGCAATTTTGTCCTGTCGTGCTATTATGCATTAAGGAATTCGGGCTATTCGAAGAGTTCTTTCTCCTGCACCGGATTCCGTTTCGGAGGCGTCGAAATGCTCCGGCGTATGACAACGGGTTTTGGTTCAGCCAGCTCTCTTTTAGCTGTAGCGGCACTTATCGTAACGGCCGTGGCTTCGCCTATTCCCGTTTCTGCCAACGCGGCGGAACCAGTTGCGCTCATTGTAGAAATCAATGGTGAGGCCAAGCCTTCCTTGTCGGCTTTCTCGGAGGTTTCCGACGGTGCCGAACTGGCGCTTGAGCCGGGATCGCGGGTGACATTCCTGCATTATCAGCGCTGCGAGGAAGTCACCGTCGAAAGCGGTTTGCTGACGATGCGCGCTGGAACTTACCGTATCGTCGGCGGCGATATCGTTCGCCGTACGGCGCGCGGATGCCCGAAAACCAGCAAGGCGTCGTCATCCAGGGAAATAGGCGGGGTGCTGTTCCGCGGCGACAACGTCCTGCAGCTTTCTCCGTCCGCGACACTCGTCATCATCGGACCGGGCTCGAGCGATATCTCCCAGGCCCGGATCGAAGGCCGATCCGGCCATGTGCTGGGGAGCGTCGACGTATCCAGGGGCGTTATCGATATGAAAGCATTCCCCTCCTGGGTGCGGGAAGGGGAAGAATATCACCTGGAGCTGCTGAGGCGTTCGGGAGCTCCTGCGCTGCGCATCGCCATCGTTGCCGCTTTGATGCATAGCGATCTCGCGGTGATACGTGCCGAATGAACGGGGTTTCCTGCCACGGGAACTCAAGGACAATCGGAGTACGGTCCACGGGCTGGTGCTGGCGGCATTTCTGTTTGGTGGTGTGATCGGCGGAACCGTCGGCAGGTTCGATTGGGGAAACGGCTTTTTTTACGATCTGGCCGTTGCAATGAATGCCGGCCGTTCTGCCAATTCCGAAACACATACGGCCATTATCGCAATTGATGCCAAAAGCCTGTTCTCCGGCTCTCTTTCGGCGATCCCGCGAACATTGATGCAGCCGGTTCTCGCAGAAGCGCTGAACACTCTTCTGGAGGCCAGGGCCAAGGCCGTTGGTTTCGATATTCTTCTGAGCTATTCGGGAAACCGCTGGCAGCCGGATCATGACAAGCCGCTCATCAGGGCTCTTTACGAAGGGCGGGGCAGAGTGGTGCTCGGACGGTCGTCCAATTCATTACCGGCCGCGCCTTTTGTCGCCGCTCTGGGGTTTGATCGCGAGAGCCTCGGGGCGATGGAACTTCTGCCCTCGCCGGACGGTATCTATCGGCTTGTGAACGACAGAACGATGCTCGTGGACGGGGAGGGTGTCCCCAGCCTCGTGGCTGCAACACTCGCCAATGCGGGGAGGGATATGCCTTCGGCTATTGCGCTTGGCGACGGGCGTGCGGCGTTCAGTCTGCCTGTTTATGGCCTTTCCGATCTGCTTTCCTGCGCTGATACCGCTCCCGGATTATTGCGGGAGGCTTTCGAAAATCGCATCGTCTTCATCGGAAGCTGGTTGGATGAAGAGGACAGAAAACGCTCTGTGACACGCTTCGTGCGTCCGGACCCGGATCCGGTTCTCCCGGAAACGGGCCCGGAGGGGTGCGCCTTGAGCCCGATCGCTGTTTCAGCCTCCGATGGAACTCTGCCGGGGGTCTTGTTACATGCGCTGGCGGCTGAAGCGGTTATGGCTGACAGGATAATCCGGACCGTTGACTGGCCTTATCTCGTTCTGTTGGCATCGCTGGCGACAGGCCTTGGTGTCTTTGTCAGCTTGTTGTTGTCGCCGGGATATTCTCTTCCGCTGGGAGGCGCGCTCGCGGCGTTGATCTGGAGCCTTTCCTGTGCGCTCTTCACCGGGATGATCTGGCTGCCTCCCGCTGCCCCCATGATCGGTATTCTTTCCGGTACGCTTCTTGTTTTCCCGGTGCGCTTTCTCAACGAGCGGGCCCGGCGGCATGGCATCCACAGGGCCTTTCGCCAGTATCTTGCGCCGGAGATGGTCGAGCGGATCCTTCGCGATCCCAGTCAGCTGCATCTCGGTGGAGAAGTGCGGGAATTGACCGTGCTGTTTTGTGACATGCGCGGTTTCACGGCTTTTTCAGAGAGGATGGCGGATCGACCGGAAGAACTCGTGCGGATCCTCAATCGTCTCCTGACGGTCCTGACGGAGCCGATTTTGAAACATGGCGGTACCGTGGACAAATATATGGGCGATGCCGTGATGGCGTTCTGGAATGCGCCGATTCCCGATCCGGAGCATGCAAGGCATGCGGTTGCCGCAGCGCTCGACATGCTTGCTGCTGTGGAGCGATTGAATGAGGAAGTCTTTGCGGGAGAGCCTCATACGAAGGCTGAGGGAGAGGGCTTCCGCATTGGCATCGGTATCCATACAGGTGCGGCAATCGTCGGGAATATGGGGTCCGAGCAGCGGTTCGATTATACGGCCGTTGGCGATACCGTGAACCTGGCTTCAAGACTGGAAGCACAGTGCAAGACCTTCGGTGCGGATCTTATCGTGAGCGAAGATACGATAAGGCAAACGGCGGGCCTGGCCGTTTTGGAGCTAGACGAAGTTTTGGTACGGGGGCGGGAGGCCCGCATCGGTATCTTCGCCGTGACGGGTGGCCCTGAAAAGGCGGAGACCGCTGAATTCATTGGTCTTCGGGAGCGGCATGCGCGCTTTCTCGAATTCTGTCGCCATGGGGCGACGATCAAAGCACAACAGCTTGGGTTGGAATTGGCGCGAGAGAACCCGTCGCTCGGCCCGTTCTACAAATCGAAGATCGGCGGCGCCGAGGCGGGTTCCGGCGAGAAAAGTGTGCCGATCATGAGGTGAATTAACCGGTTCTGGCTCGTGACGGTTCAGAATAGCGGTTCCTTCCCCAAAAGAAGCGCATATAATGCGCTTCTCAAGGAGGCGGCATGACGTCCGGTGAATTCAAAAAGCTGAGAAAATTCCTGAAGCTCTCGCAGAAGGAAATGGCGGAAGCGCTCGGTCTGAAGCGCCGCATGATCCAGTATTATGAAAAGGGCGAGCGTGACGGCGAGTCTCTGGATATTCCGAAAGCCGTGGAATTGGCCTGTTTTGCCCTGGCCGCCGGTGTGCGTGAATATACATTCAGCGCTTCCAAAAATCCGTCCAGGCAGGCCGAAATTTCAGCTCTCTGACGGGAGTGTTGCCTGCCGCTGGCGCACCCTCTCGCGGTGCAGGATATAGAGACCGCTGCCGATCACCAGCACCGTTCCGCCCAGAATCCAGAGATCGGGAACATCCCCCCAGACGAAGAACCCGATCAGCACCGCCCAGATCATGCTTGTGTATTTGAACGGGGTGACGAAGCCCGCCTCGCTATAGCGGAATGCCTCGATCATGAGGAACTGGGCGGCGCCGACAAAGAGGCTGCTCAGTCCGAAAAGCAGGATATGAGGCAAGGCAACGGGTTGCCAGTCGGTGAACGGATAGCTGGCGAAGCCCGAGAGGGTGACGAGGCTCATCCCGACGGCAAGCATCGAGAGGGTGCTCTCGGTGCGATGCATCTTGCGGGTCACGATATCCCTGAAGGATCCCATGACAGTCGCGAACAAAGGCAGCAGGGCCACGGCGGAAAAGGTCTGTGGGGTCGGCTTCACCATGATGAGCACACCACAGAACCCGACCAGGATCGCCAGCCAGCGCCGCCAGCCGACCTGCTCGCCCAGCAGAGGGACGACGAGTGCCGCCGTCACGATCGGACCGGCAAAGGCGATGGCCGTTGCATCGGCGATGGCCATGAGCTTCAGGGCCCAGATGAAGCTGTAGGTACTGAAGACAATGATGGCGGCACGGGTGAGCTGGAATCGCCAATGGGTGACACGAAGCTGACGCCGTCGTCCGGTCAAGAAAGCAAAGCCGAAAATCAGCACCAGAACCAGGACACCGCGCAGGGCGACAACCTGTCCGACCGGATAGGCGTCGGTCAGCCATTTCGCGATCCCGTCATTCAGCGATACCAGGCCGATGCCGCCGGTCATGCAGACGGCACCATACATCCAGCCGAATCTCGGGCTTCCTTCCGGAAGTTCGGTTTGGGCTGTGACTGGCGCAACATTGGAGGCGGGGGAGATCGAACCCCCTGCGATGGTTTCTTTTTTTGGAGCCACGACGGAGTCCTTTTGCAGAACTCCGACCATCTACCTATCGCTCTGAAACCGCAAGTCTGCTTACACGGGATTGGCGTCGGTCGGGGCAAGTGCTATCAGGCGTGCCATGATCCAGATTACAGACATGACTTTCCGCATTGCGGGCCGCACCCTTTTCGAATCCGCATCGGCGACGATCCCGGACGGGCACAAGGTCGGCCTTGTCGGCCGGAACGGTACGGGTAAGTCCACCCTGCTGAAATTGCTCACCGATACCTATCATCCGGATGGTGGAGACATCGTCGTCAGTGGTGGCCGCGGTGTGGAAGATCCTATCGGCATGGTGTCCCAGGAAGCACCAAGCGGGCCGGACACACCTCTGGAGGTCGTGCTGCGCGCCGACAAGGAGCGGGAACGGCTGATCCAGGAATCCGAAACCACGCAGGACCCGATGCGGATTGCCGAGGTGCAGACCAGGCTTGCCGATATCGGCGCTCATGCCGCGCCGGCCAAGGCCGCGGCGATCCTGGCCGGTCTCGGCTTCGAGGACTCCATGCAATCCCAGCCCATGTCGAGTTTCTCGGGGGGCTGGCGGATGCGTGTCGCTCTTGCGGCGGTGCTGTTCGCGGAACCCGAGATTCTGCTGCTCGATGAGCCGACGAACCATCTCGATCTTGAGGCCACGGTCTGGCTGGAGACTTATCTCGCGCGGTATCCGAAGACGCTGGTGATCGTCAGCCACGACAGGGGGCTGCTGAACAAGGCGGTCGATGCCATCCTGCATCTCGAAAACAATCAGCTGACTCTCTATCAGGGCGGCTATGACCGGTTCGAGAGGACCCGGGAAGAGCGACTTGCCCAGATCGAGGCACAGCGCACCAAGCAATCCGCGCAGCGCAAGCATATGGAAGCCTTCATCGAGCGCTTCCGCTACAAGGCCTCGAAGGCCCGGCAGGCCCAGAGCCGGATCAAGGCGCTTGAAAAAATGGGCAAGCTGCCCGATGCGGTAAACGAGCCGACCACCCGGTTCAAATTTCCCAACCCGGAAGAGCTGCCGCCGCCATTGGTGACGTTCGACAATGCCAGCGTCGGCTACGAGCCCGGAAAACCGATCCTGCGTGGTCTCAGTCTGCGCATCGATGGAGATGACCGGATCGGATTGCTTGGCCGGAACGGTAACGGCAAGTCAACGCTGGCAAAGCTGATTGCGGGCAGGCTTGCGCGGTTCGATGGCGACGAACACCGCACAGCCAAACTTCGCGTCGGATTTTTCGCCCAGCATCAGGTCGAGGATCTGGATCCGGAAGCGACAGCCGCCGAGCACATGGCGCGGCTGATGCCGGGGGCGGCTCCGGACAAGGTCCGGGCACGGCTTGGTGGTGTTGGCCTTGTGCAGGACAAGCAGACAACCCTGTCGAAGCATCTGTCGGGAGGGGAGAAAGCGCGCCTGACGCTGGCCCTGATCACCTATGACAGCCCGCACGTATTGATCCTCGACGAGCCGACCAACCATCT
>NZ_CAXBDC010000134.1:0-10192 GCF_963974195.1 uncultured Nisaea sp. | reverse complement strand
CGGGACGAGATATTCGCCAGTCATGTCCATAGCGGTGAACCTTTCTTCACAAGGGAATTAACCCGCGGCGTTGGCATTATCATCTTTTTCGCCCCCGTTCCAGACTGGCCGGGCAGGCTGGGGCGCAATGGGGGGCTCCGGCCTGGGATGGCCGGAGGAGATCATCAGATGGCTGAGTAGCTGACAACCAGTGCCACCAGCAGCAGGAAGGCGACGATGGCGACCGCATTGCCCACGCGGGCAATACGCCCGGAAAGACCGCCGGGTGCAAACACCGTTACGGAAGCCGCCATTGCAGCATTGATTACTGTTTTGGCGTTCCCGGTGACACTCTGGTAGCTGATGTCGATCGCGGTGCCGAGTTTGCCCAAGACATTTGGCAGATAGCGCCTGTAGACCCAATCGAAATCCAGGTTCGTCGATTTCAGTTCTGGCGGATAGATGCCTGTGCGCATGAGCACCGTGAACGCCAGTGCCGAGAACATCAGAAGCTGGAGCTGCGTTATGACGTGAGCGGTTGTGTACGGAACATAGTCCAGTTCAAACGGCAGCAGGGCGTAGAGCGGGTCTGGCCAGACGCCGATACCGACACAAAGGATAGCCGAGATCCCCATAGCCAGCAGCATATTGAACGGGGCTTCCTTCGGCCGGCGGCCGCTGTCATGTGCGAAGAAGGCGAAATAGGGGATCTTGATGCCGGAATGGTGGAACACACCGGCGGATGCAAACAACAACACCCCCCAGACGAACCAATATCCCTCATTCGCGGAAGCGGACATGATCAGCGATTTGGACACGAAGCCCGAGAACAAGGGGAAAGCGGAGATCGACGCGGCACCGACCATACAGAAGGCCGCCGTCCACGGCATGGATTTGTAAAGACCGCCAAGCTCGGAGCCTTTGCAGGTTCCGGTGCGGAACAGTACGGCTCCCATCGACATGAACAGGAGGGCTTTATAGAGGATATGGCAGAAGGCATGGGCGGCCGTGCCGTTCAGCGCGAGTTCCGTGCCGACGCCGATGCCGACAACCATGAAGCCGAGCTGGTTGTTGAGACTGTAGGCCAGCACGCGTCGCAGATCGTTCTCGATCACCGCATAGAAGATCGGGAACATGGTCATTGCCGCGCCGATCCAGATCAGGATCTCGGTGCCGGCAAAACCACGCGCAAGGGTATAGACCGCAAGTTTGGTGGTAAATGCCGAGAGCACGACTGTTCCGGTGACCGTGGCTTCCGAATAGGCGTCTTGCAGCCAGTTATGCAGCAATGGAAACGCGCATTTGATGCCAAAGGCCAGGAAGATCAACCAGGCGCCGGGGGCTTCAAGTCCGAAATGATCGAAGGCGATGGAGCCGGTCGCGGTGACATGAATGATCAGACCGGCGAGCAGAATGACACCGGAGCCGACCTGGATGATCAGGTAGCGCATTCCCGCGCGGTAGGCGCTTTCGGTTCCACTGGCCCAGATCAGGAAGACTGACGAGACGGCGGTCAACTCCCAGAAAACGAACAATGATATCAGGTCACCCGCCAAGGCTGCGGCAATGGCGCTGCCGGCATAGATCTGCGCTGCGGTGCGCTGCACGCGATCAGGCTCGTGCCAGGCGTAGAGATTCCCGAGGATAGAGGCGATCAGGAAAATCGTCGCGAATATGCGTGAGAGATTATCCAGGCGGAGCAGTTCAAGCTCGTAGCCCAGCATCGTGACCGCGCCATGATTTCCGTCCGGAAGGGCAAACAGATAGACAAGCAGGACCGCGGGGAGGGCGAGCACATAGACCCGCCCGATACGATAACTGAGAAAAGGAACAAGCAGCCCGCCGAGAATCAGCAGCAGGCCGGGGCTGAGCGGGAAAAACAGATCAACGATCATGGTCATAATAATCTTCGTCCCGCATCAGGAATATCCGCATGAGTTTCGCGGCCAGAACAAGGCCGACGCACATGACGAAGCCATAGATGGCATAGAAGCCAAACCATGATTCGGCCTCGAAATGAGGATGCTTGTGATAGAAGGCATCCGCGGCAAAAAGCGCCGCGCAAATGACAAAAACCGCGATGACGATCTTGTTCACGTTGCGTGGACTGTCGAGCCAGCGTGGCTTCTCGTCAGGCTTCGAATGGGGCTCCGGGGTCTTTGAATGCTCAGTCATGGCGCCAGCCTCACTCAACGATCGGACGCAGCAACGCGATGATCGCGTCGGCATAGAAGAACAGGACGAGACAGCCGAAGGCCGTCAGGCAGGGCGGCAGCACACAGAAGAACGGCGCTTCCTGAATTCCGCCTTTTGCAGGAGCCACGGCGGCGCCTGCGGATGCCGTGGCGAGTGCAGGCGCTGGGCGGAAGAAACCGCGCGCCACAATCGGCATCAGGTAGGCGATGTTGAGCAGCGAGCTGACCATGTAGACCGCGACCACAACAATCATGCCTGTCTCCGCGGCGCCCATCGCGAGATACCATTTGCTCCAGGTCCCGGCGAAGGGCGGCAGGCCGATGATCGACAGCGCGCCGATGCAGAAGGCGCCGAAAGTGAAGGGCATGACACGCCCAAGCCCCTGCATGTCGCTGATCTCTGTCTTGTGGGTCGCCACATAGATCGCGCCGGCGCACATGAAGAGGGTGATCTTGCCGAAGGCATGGGTGGCGATATGCAGCGCGCCGCCGAGGATCGCGTAGTGATTGGCCAGCGCCGCGCCGAGCACGATATAGCCGAGCTGGCTGATGGTGGAGTAGGCCAGCCGGGCCTTCAGGTTGTCCTTGGTCATGGCGACAAGGGACGCCGCCAGCACGGTGAAGGAAGCAACCCAGATCAGCCAGTGCGCCGCCCCGGTCTGGGTCAGCAGATCGATGCCGAAGATATAGACCACCACCTTCAGCACGGTGAACACACCGGCCTTCACGACGGCGACGGCATGCAGCAGCGCGCTCACGGGCGTCGGCGCCACCATGGCGGCCGGAAGCCAGCGATGGAATGGCATCAGGGCAGCCTTGCCGATGCCGAACATGTAAAGCGCCAGCAGGAAGGGCAGCAGGACCGGCTCGACCTGGTCAGCCAGGATACCGCCTTTGGTGAAATCGAGCGTGCCGGCGGCGATCCAGGTCCAGATCACAGCAGCGAGCTGCAGGCCGATGGAGGTGCCGATCAGGATGCCGAGATAGATCCGCGCCCCGCGCTTGGATTCCTCGGTCTCCTTGTGGGCGACCAGCGGGTAGGTCGAGAGGGTCAGCACTTCGTAGAATATGAAGAGCGTGAACATGTTCCCGGCGAAGGCGATGCCCATGGCGCTGGAGATGGCCAGTGTGAAACACATGTAGAAGCGGGTCTGCTTCTTCTCGTCATTCCCGCGCATATAGCCGATGGAATAGAGCGAGTTGATGATCCAGAGACCGGAGGCGATGCAGGCGAACAGCATGCCCAGCGGCTCGATCTTGAAAGCCAGCTCCAATCCCGGCATGACCTCAAGCAGGGTCAGGCCCGGAGCCTCGCCCGCCATCACCGCATCAAGCAGGGCGAGCACGATTGCGAACAGCGCAACGGCGGTGACCAGAGTCACGCCTTCACGCAGGTTCGGCGAATTCCCGGTGAGCCAGATCAGCACCATGCCGACAAGCGGCAGGACGAGGGTGGCGAGGAGGGCTGTTTCCATACTCATTGTGCCGCTCCCACAAGACCTTCGGCGGCCATCCGGGCGATCCGCGTCGTCAGGCTGGCATCAACGCCGAAATAGATATTGGCAATAACCAGTGCCCAGGTCGGCAGCAGCATGGAAAGCGGCGCCTCCGTCACGGTCCGGCCAGGGGTAGGGTCCTTCAGGTAGGCGGCCTCGATAACGCGCCAGATATAGATCACCGCAAGCAGGGAGCTGGCGAGGATCAGGGCGATAATCAGCCATTCTTCCTGCTCCAGTGCGGCCGAGATCAGATACCATTTGCTGATAAATCCGACCGTCAGCGGCACGCCGATCAGGCTGAGCCCGCCGATCACGAAGGCCGCCATGGTCCAGGGCATCTGCCGCCCGATCCCGGCCAGATCGCTGATATGAACCGAGCGAACCCGGAAGAAGATGCAGCCGAGTGCCATGAAGAGGGCACCCTTCATCAGGGCGTGATTGAACAGGTGCAGGGTCGTCGCCATCAAGCCGGTGACGCTGAGGAAACTGACGCCGAGCATCATGTATCCGATCTGCGCCACACTCGAATAGGCCAGCATTCGTTTCAGGTTGTATTGATAGATCGCTGAGATCGAGCCGGCATACATGGCGGCCAGCGCCAGAGGCATGAGCACAAATCCGACTATCGGCGCCATGAAGGCGGAGCCGGAGCCGAAGATGGTGAAGGAGAAGCGCAGCAGCAGGTAGACCGCTGCCTTGGTCGCCGTCGCGGCGAGGAAGGCCGTTACCGCGCTGGGCGCATAGGTGTAGGCATTCGGCAGCCAGGCATGCAGAGGGAAAAGGGCCAGCTTCAGGGACAGCCCGATAATGATGAAGGCAAAGCCGACATCGAGAGTGCGGGAGGAGCCGATCGGGCCGATGCGTGCGGCAAGATCCGCCATGTTCAGCGTGCCGGTTGCCATATAGAGCAGCCCGACCCCGATGACGAAGAAGGTCGCGCCCACGGTCCCGAGGATCAGGTAATTGTAGGCGGCTGTCAGGGCGCGCCGATCCTGTTTCGCCCCGGCTGCGACCAGCACATAGGTCGAGAGCGACGAAATCTCGAGAAAGACGAAGACGTTGAAGGCATCCGCCGTGGCCGTGATGCCGAGCAGTCCCGTGAGGCAAAGGATAAAGGCGGTGTAGAGGAGTGGGTGCTGGCTTTTCGGAACTTCCTGCTCGAAGCTGCGCTTGGCGAAGGGCAGCACGACGGCGGAGATGCCGGATATGATCATCAGCACCAGGCCGTTGCTGGCATCGACCCGGTATTCGATACCGAGCGGTGCGGCCCAACCGCCGATCTCATAGCTGATCGGGCCGGTCTCCAGCACCATGTGCATCAGATAGACGCTGCACAGGAAGGCCGAAATGGTGACCAGAAGCGTGAAGAACCAGGCCAGGTTGCGCGCCCGGAGGAGGCTGCAGACCGGCGCCGCGATCAGCGGGCCGACAACCTGGAGTACCGGCAAATGGTCGACGGCGATCATCGGGCTGCATCCCCGGCGCTGAGGCGCGCGCGTTCATTCGTCACGACATTGTTGTCCATGCCGTCCAGCTCATCCTCTTCGATGGAATCGTAGCTCTCGCGTATCCGGACCACGAGGGCGAGCCCGAGTGCCGTTGTCGCGATGCCGACCACGATGGCCGTCAGGATCAGGACGTGCGGCAGCGGGTTCGAGAACAGCTCCGGTTTGCCGGTCAGGATCGGCGCCGTACCGCCCTCGGCCTTGCCAAGAGAGATGTAGAACATGAAGACGGAGGTCTGAAACACGTTCAGGCCGACCAGCTTCTTCACCAGATTGCCACGGGCGATGACGATATAGAGCCCGAACAGCATCAGGGCGATGACGATCCAGTAATTATACTTGTCTAGGAACAGCTCGAGCATGGCTTACCAGTCGTCATCCTGAATTTCACGGGTGCGGCCTGCATAGGCGAAGAAGATGGCGATCATCACGGCGGTGACGGTAACGCCGACACCGAATTCGACGAGAAGAATGCCGATATGCTGTCCGCCGGTCGGCGTGGATGCCAGAACGTCATAATCGAGGAAGGTGCCGCCGAGCAGAAGCGATGCAACGCCGGTCCCGGCATAGATCAGCACGCCCAGCGGGATCAGGATACCGAGCCAGCTGTCGGGGAAGGCCTTGCGGGCAGCCTGGACGCCGAAGATCAGGGCATAGAGGACAAAGCCGGCCGCGAAGATAACCCCGGCCTGGAAACCGCCGCCCGGTCCGTAATCGCCATGGAACTGCACATAAAGCGCGTAAAGCAGGATGAACGGGATGAGCAGCTTGGAGACGACGCGCAGGATCAGGTGATGCCTCATGCATCCTCTCCCTTGCCGCTGACGGTTTCATCGTCGGTCTCTTCATCCTCGCGGCGGCGTCCAAGCAGGAACAGCACCCCGATACCGGCCGCGAAAATCACGGCGGTCTCGCCCAGCGTATCGAAACCACGATAGCTGGCCAGGATGGATGTGACGATGTTCGGGACCTGAATGTCGTCGCGGGATCCGGCGATGTATTCCGGCACGATATGCTGAAACCCGGGAGCGTCGGTCGAACCGAACGGCGGCATGTCGACCGTGCCGTAGATCAGTGCGGCTCCGATCCCCAACGTGACGAGAAGCGGGCCGACATGTAGTTTGATCGCATGTTTCTCGCTGCGCCGGGTGAGGGTCATCGCCCCCAGCATCAGCACCGTCGAGATACCCGCGCCGACGGCGGCTTCGGTAAAGGCGACATCGACTGCGTCGAGTGTCACGAAGACGGCGGCCGAAATCAGGCTGTAGATGCCGGACAGCATGGCAGTTGCGAAGAGATTGCGGGATCGCACGATGCCGATCGCGGTGATCACCAGCAGAGTCATCAACGAGATATCGACCAGGATGTTAACGATGCCGGAATCCATCATGCGTCCTCCGTTTTCTTGGGGCGGAGATCGGCTTCAGGCACACCGAAAGGCCGCAGCCCCACGGCATTGGCCGCGTTGGCAAGCGCGTGTGTCGCTGTCGGGCTGGTGAAGAAAATGAACAGCGAGATCATCAGCAGCTTGACGGTCACGATGGACCAGCCTGCCTGCAGCATCATGGCGATCAACAGCAGCTCAGTGCCAAGCGTGTCAGTAATGCCGGCGGCGTGCAGCCGGGTATAGAAATCAGGCAGCCGCAGCATGCCCAATGTACCGGTGAAGATGAAGAACACCCCGGAGAGGATGAAGGCCCAGGAAGCGAGATCGATGATCAGTTCCATCAGACCGCCTCCTCGTTCTTGCCGCGGGCTCCGTTATTGACCTCGGACCCGTTCCTGATATCGGCGCTGTCGGCGACACCGAGGTTCCGGTAGCGGAAGAATTTCAGGATTGCGATGGTGCCGATAAAGTTCATCAGGGCATAGAGCAGGGCGATGTCCAGAAAATCGGGACGCCCGCCGATAAAGCCGAGCACGGCAATCAGCAGAACAGTCTTGGTGCCGAAGCTGTTTCCGGCCAGGACCCGGTCATAAAGAGTCGGTCCCGCAAGGCCACGTACCAGGGCCATAAGCATCGGAATGATCAGGCCGGCGGCGGCCGCGGCAAACATCATCGGTACTTTAACTCCATGGCCGTAACCCGCTGATCCATATCGCTTTCGATCAGCCCCGTTGCCATCTCGTCGGTGATCGCATGCACCAGGATCTCGTCATCGTCGATATCGACGGAGACGGTGCCCGGCGTCAGCGTGATGGAATTGGCAAAAGTGGCAATGCCGACATCGGTTTGCTGGCTTGCCTTCACCCGCACCATGCGCGGCGAAATGTTCATTTTCGGTGAGAGGACAATCTTGGCGACATCGATATTCGCCTTGCCGATTTCCTTGGCAAGCCAGAGCCAGTACTGGATCAGCTTCGGGCTCAACCGGATGTGAACCGGGAACCCATCAAGACGATCCATGCGGATGGCGAGATACAATGTCAGGACGACGGATGCGATGCCAAAAAACAGGACCAGCTTGTGGTCGAGACTGATCGATCCGGACAACAGCATCCAGAAAGCGGCAAGGCTCGCTCCCAGACCTAAGATGTGCCTCATCGACGCGTCTCCCTCGCGTTTATCGACCAGATTCGTTTTTCAGTCCGTAGACAGCGATCTGGTGTACCAGGAACCAATCCGACAGCACGCCAGCGTTGTCAATATAGTGATGACAATGAAATGACACGAGGGCGCTGCTGAGCGCAATCTTTGAAGAACAAAATTAACGACGAAACGCCCGGCAAGACGGCGCGAATGAGGAAGGAAAAAATATGGCATGGCTCCTGCAAAAACAGGTGGCGACTCCGGCGGGAGATCGACTGGCCGCGCTTTGGGGCAAACGGGAAATTTTGCGTATCCCGGGCGCGCATAATGCGCTTTCCGCTGTCGTTGCACGCGATACGGGGTTCGAATCGCTCTATCTTTCGGGTGGCGCTCTGTCCGCGAGCCTGGCGCTTCCGGATCTCGGCATGATGACGATGGAGGAATTGATCCATCAGGTGCGCTCCATCGTGCGGGCCTCGCAACTGCCGTTGATTGTCGACGGGGACACGGGATATGGCGAAGCCCTGAACGTGATGCGGCTGTGCCGGGAGCTGGAAGAAGCAGGGGCGGCCGCCGTTCAGCTTGAGGATCAGGTGCTGCCAAAGAAATGCGGGCACCTGTCCGACAAGCTGCTGAACGACACGGCCTCCATGAGTGCGAAGATCGCAGCCGCCCGAAAGGCACGAAGCCATCTGCGGATCATTGCCCGTACCGACGCCATGGCATCCGAAGGCCTCGATGGAGCGATTGCCCGGGCCAGGGCCTATGTCGCCGCCGGGGCGGATGCGATCTTTCCGGAAGCCCTGACGGAAGAAGCCCATTTCAGGGCTTTTTCGGAAGCGCTCGATGTTCCGCTGCTGGCGAACATGACGGAGTTCGGCAAGACGCCATATTTCACGGCCGAACAGTTCCAGGAATGGGGCTTCAGCATGGTTATCTGGCCGGTGACATCCCTGCGTGCCGAAGCGGGCATTGTCCGCGCGCTCTATCGGCATCTGGCGGAGCATGGCGGGCAGGAAGGGTTTCTCGACCGCCTGATGTCCCGGAAAGATATCTATGAGCATATCGGCTACGGAGAGTATGAGGCGCTGGATGGAACCATAGCCGCCAGCGTGGTGCCCGATACGGACAGTTGAATGGCTTTCAAACGGCTGCTGGCCTGACTTCCGGATTGTCACCATGACAAGATTTTACTAGCGGCACGATGCAAGTAGGGCAATATTGCTGTCCTATTATATTGCGCATGGAGATCCGTAAATGAAACAAATATTCTGGTATCGAGGTGAATGGCTATCAAACGAACCCATGTTGTCGGGCCCGCTGCAGATCTCATTCTGGTCGGCAAGCACCGTTTTCGACGGTGCGCGTGCCATCAAGGGAGCGCTGCCTGACATCGACTTGCATTGTCAGCGGGTTGTCCGCTCGGCAAAGGCGATGCTGCTTTCGCCGGGGCTGAAACCGGCTGAGATCGAGGCCCTCTGCCGTGAGGCTGTGCGACGGCTGCCGCAGGATCTGGATTACTATATCCGGCCGATGTTCTTCTCCACCAATCAGGGAGTGGCGCCGGAAGGAAATGATACGGAATTCGTGCTTGCCGTCTTCGAGGCGCCGTTACCGGATGCTGTCGCGGGATCGGCCTGTCTTTCCAGCTTCCGGCGCTGTGCCACCGATCAGGCGCCGACGGACGCCAAGACCGGCTCGCTTTATCCGAACGGGCAGCGCGCCTTGAAGGAAGCGAAAGAGCGTGGCTTCGACCTGCCGCTTCTGCTCGATCCAAATGGCAATGTCGCCGAGTTCTCGGTGGCTAACATCTGGATCGTGAAGGACGGCGTGGCGCGGACACCGGCGGCGAACGGCACCTTTCTCTCCGGCATCACCCGGCGGCGCCTGATCGGTTTGTTGCGGGAAGACGGCATCCCGGTCGAGGAAGTCACGCTGACAGTGGCGGACGTACATGCGGCCGACGAAATTATCGTCTGCGGCAATTTCGGGAAGATCCAGGCGATCAACCGGTTTGAGGATCGTGCCCTGACGCCTGGGCCGGTGTTTGAGCGGG
Organism: uncultured Nisaea sp.; assembly: GCF_963974195.1. Classification (NCBI taxonomy): domain Bacteria; kingdom Pseudomonadati; phylum Pseudomonadota; class Alphaproteobacteria; order Rhodospirillales; family Thalassobaculaceae; genus Nisaea; species uncultured Nisaea sp. The sequence goes on along the minus strand of NZ_CAXBDC010000134.1, from coordinate 428 downwards.
CCCGGCAACTCTATATGGGGTTTGTCGACAGCACGCGCGCCAGCCAGAGGGCCGCGGAATAATCTTATGGCCCGTCAGTCCCGGGCATCGCGATCAATGCCCGGGACCCGTTCTCTACTGTAACTCTGTCGCGTAGAGTTCTGTTTTTACGTCTTTATTGACCAGGCCGCTTTCTTTCATGAAGGCGGCAAAACGCTCATAGCGCCCGCGGTCAAGCGCGGCCGGACGCAGCGCGAACCGGGGCAGGGTGTCGCGCCATGCACGTTTGTTCAGCTCGTCGTCCAGCTCTTTGCGGCCGTCGATAAAGGAGGCCCAGGCATCGTCCGGATGGTTCACCAGATACTGGGTTGCCCGCTCCACGGCGGCGAGGAATTTCTTCAGGCGCGGGTCGTCGAGGCGATCCTTGTGCGCGATATAGATCAGCTCGT
>NZ_CAXBDC010000133.1:0-10266 GCF_963974195.1 uncultured Nisaea sp. | reverse complement strand
CGCGAAGGTGGCCGCACCGTCGGCGCCGGCGTCGTCGCCAAAATCGTCGAGTAAAATTTTACTAACAGGCTGCCGTCCCGGCCTCTCATCCGGAGAGATTGGGGCGGCAACTTGCAGCGCGGCGTAGGAGTGTAGCTCAATTGGTAGAGCACCGGTCTCCAAAACCGGGGGTTGCGGGTTCGATCCCTGCCACTCCTGCCACGCTTCAGCACTGTTGATTTCATTCCGCCGGGGCGCTATACAGCCCGGCTGACAGAAACGGATCACGATGGCAAAGGTTTCTCCGGCGCAGTTCGTCCGTCAGGTTCGCCAGGAAGTTTCCAAGGTGACCTGGGCGAGCCGCAAGGAAACAGGCGTGGGCACTATGATGGTCTTCATCATGGTGACGCTCGCGTCTATCTTCTTTTTCCTCGTCGATGGCGCGCTGTCGTGGGGCGTGAAATTTATTTTGGGTTTGGGGGCTTAGGCCGTTGGCACCGCGTTGGTACGTCCTCCATGTCTATTCCGGCTTCGAGAAGAAGGTCGCGCAATCCATTCGCGAGCAGGCAGCCGCGCATGAGATGGAAGACCTGATCGAAGAAGTCTTGGTTCCGACCGAGGAAGTTGTGGAAATGCGCCGCGGCACGAAAGTGAACGCCGAGCGCAAGTTTTTCCCCGGCTACATCCTCGTGAAGATGGAGTTGACCGATCAAAGCTGGCACCTGGTTCAGGACCAGCCGAAGGTTACCGGTTTTCTTGGTAGCAAGGGCAAGCCCCAGGCTATCTCGAGATCCGAGGCCGAACGGATCATCAAGCAGGTCGCCGAAGGCGTCGAGCGGCCGAAGCCGTCCGTCATCTTCGAGATTGGCGAACAGGTACGTGTTTCCGACGGGCCGTTCGCGTCCTTCAACGGGTATGTTGAGGATGTGGACGAGGAGAAATCCCGTCTCAAGGTTGCGGTGTCGATTTTTGGACGGTCGACCCCCGTCGAGCTGGAATATACCCAGGTCGAAAAGATCTGACGTTCAAATGATGTCCGCGTGGGAGGTCTTCCTGAAAACCTTGGAAGCCCGCACCACCCGGCACTATGAGAGGTAAGTACAATGGCGAAAAAGATCGCTGGCTACATCAAGCTGGAGATCAAGGCTGGTGAGGCGAATCCGTCTCCGCCGGTCGGCCCGGCGCTGGGTCAGCGCGGGCTTAACATCATGGAATTCTGCAAAGCCTTCAACGCGGCCACTGGCAATGTTGAAAAAGGCACGCCGACTCCGGTTGTGATCACCGCTTATCAGGACCGCACGTTCTCGTTCGTGACGAAGACTCCGCCGGCCAGCTTCTTCATCAAGAAGGCCGCGAAGCTTCCGAAGGGCGCGAGCAACCCGAGCAAGGAAGTTGTCGGCCAGATCACCATGGACCAGGTCCGTGAGATCGCTGAAACGAAGATGCCGGATCTGAACGCCGTCGATCTTGAAGGCGCATGCCGGATGATCCGCGGTTCCGCCCGTTCCATGGGCGTTGAGGTTGTGGAGTAGGATCATGGCGAAGCTGGGTAAGCGTCTCAAGGGCGCATATGAAAGTGTCGATCGTCTGAAGCTCCACGGGCTCGACGAAGCGGTGAAGCTGGTCAAGAGTGGCGCCAAGGCGAAATTCGACGAAACCGTCGAAATTTCCATGAATCTCGGTGTCGACCCGCGTCATGCCGATCAGATGGTTCGTGGCGTTGTTGCTCTGCCGCACGGCACGGGTAAAGACGTTCGCGTCGCGGTTTTCGCGAAAGACGCTAAGGCTGACGAAGCCCGTGAAGCCGGAGCCGAGATCGTCGGTGCGGATGACCTGATGAAGGAAATCCAGGATGGCCGGACGGACTTCGACCGTGTCATCGCCACGCCGGACATGATGGCCCTCGTCGGTCGTCTCGGTAAGGTGCTGGGCCCGCGCGGCCTGATGCCGAACCCGAAACTCGGTACGGTGACCCCGGATGTGGGTGCTGCCGTGACTGCCGCCAAGGCCGGTCAGGTCGAGTTCCGCGTCGAGCGTGCCGGTATCGTTCATGCCGGCATCGGCAAGGCGAGCTTCTCCGAGGAGCAGCTTCTCGAGAACGCGAATGCGTTCGTCGATGCGATCACCCGCGCGAAGCCGACTGGTGCCAAGGGCACTTACGTTCAGCGCATCGCGCTCAGCTCCACAATGGGGCCGGGTGTGAAAGTGGATACCTCAGTCCTGGGTTCTGCCTAGGTCTTGTGTGTGATTTCCGGCGCCTTAACGGGCGCCGGGAGCAGGGGCCGGCCTTCGGATCGGCCCCGACCTGTCCGAGACTACGGGTGCCAAGGGGCTTCGGCTCCACGGCTTAATTTTCCCGTACAGACAGGGGTGAAAACGGATTTCGATCCCGGTATGCCGGGGCAGACTGAAGTTTGAGCTTCTGGGACAGGCGAACCGGGCCGGTGGGCATGGTGTCCGCCGGTTCAATGTGCAAAGGGGGCTTTGGCATTGTGCCAAGGCCCGCAGATGCGGAGATGATCAGTGAACCGTACTGAAAAAGCGGCTCTGGTCGAGACCCTGAACAAGACCTTTTCGGACTCCACGCTTGTCGTGGTGACCCATCAGGTCGGGCTGACGGTCGATGAGGTCAATGACCTCCGCGGCAAGATGCGTTCAGCAGGGGCCCGATACAAAGTCACGAAAAATCGGATCGCTCGTCTCGCTCTGAAAGGCACGGAGTACGAAAACCTTGACGCGTCCTTCACGGGTCCGACGGCGATTGCTACGTCCGAAGATCCTGTTGCCGCTGCCAAGGTTGCCGTCGAGTTCGCCAACGCCAACGAGAAACTGACCATTGTCGCCGGGGCTCTCGGCACAAAAATGCTCGATGTCGAGCAGGTCAAGGCTCTCGCCAAGTTGCCGTCCCTCGACACACTGCGTGCAAAGCTGCTGGGCTTGCTGCAGGCCCCGGCGACCAAGGTCGCTGGTGTACTGCAGGCACCTGCCGGTCAAATGGCCCGGGTGATTTCTGCCTACAGCAGCAAAGAGGGGTGAGTGGACGATCCACTCCGTTTAACGAAGCTCAAGTCTGGAGTATTTACTAATGGCTGATCTTGAGAAGCTTGTTGAAGAGCTCTCTTCCCTGACGGTCCTGGAAGCGGCCGATCTGTCGAAGATGCTTGAAGAAAAATGGGGCGTTTCCGCCGCTGCTCCGGTTGCTGTTGCAGCCGCTGCTGGTGGTGCTGATGCCGGTGCCGCCGCTGCAGAAGAGAAGGACTCCTTTGACGTTGTCCTGACCGCTGCCGGCGACAAGAAGATCAACGTGATCAAGGAAGTTCGTGCGATCACGGGTCTTGGCCTGAAAGAAGCGAAAGACCTCGTCGAAGGTGCGCCGAAAGCCGTCAAGGAAGGCGCTTCCAAGGACGAAGCCGAAGAGCTGAAGAAGAAACTCGAGGAAGCTGGTGCGACCGTCGAGTTGAAGTAACGCCTTGGCGTTACTCTGGAATACGGGTGGGGTGCGGGCGCGTCGTTAGACGCGCACGTTGCCCTGCCCTTTTCCTGTTCTTACCGGTGCTGCCTAGGCATCAGCGGTAAGGCCGGGAGGCCGGTTTTTCCGGCCGGCCGAAAAGGCGGCTCTCGCGACGGGCGCGGGAGCCATGGAGCGGACGGATACCCGTCCCGACCGCTCCTGTTCGAACGAAAGGTGGGCGAGGTTTGACCATGGCGATTTCCTCCGTTGGTTCCTTCACCAGTCGCAAGCGTGTGCGCAAGGATTTCGGGCGCATTTTCGAAGCGTCCCCAATGCCGAACCTGATTGAGGTTCAAAAAAGCTCCTACGACCTGTTCCTGCAGAAAGACGTGTCGATCGAAGACCGTCAGGTTCTGGGGCTTCAGGAAGTCTTCAAATCGGTTTTCCCGATTAAGGACTTCTCCGAGCGGGCAATGCTCGAGTTCGTCAGCTATGAGCTCGAGACGCCGAAATATGACGTGGAGGAGTGCCAGCAGCGCGGAATTACCTTCGCGGCGCCGCTGAAGGTAACCCTGCGCCTCGTTGTCTGGGACGTTGAGGAAGAGACCGGTTCCCGCTCCATCCGAGACATCAAGGAGCAGGACGTCTATATGGGCGACATGCCGCTGATGACGAAGAACGGTACCTTCGTGATCAACGGAACCGAGCGTGTCATCGTCTCCCAGATGCACCGTTCGCCGGGCGTGTTCTTCGACCACGACAAGGGCAAGACGCACTCGTCCGGCAAATATCTCTTCGCAGCCCGCGTGATCCCGTATCGCGGCTCCTGGCTCGATTTTGAATTCGATGCCAAGGATATCCTGTATGTCCGCATCGACCGCCGCCGGAAGCTGCCTGCGACCACGCTTCTGCTCGCGCTGATGAGCGACCAGGCCGAGTCTTATCTGAAGGAATGCCACGAAACCGGTGCCGATATTGACCGGTCGCAGGTCACGGGGCTGACCTCCGAGGACATCCTCAGCTACTTCTACGAATCCATCACCTTCACCAAGAACGGCGAAGGCTGGAAAACCGCTTTCGACGTGTCCCGTCTGCGTGGCCAGAAACTGACCCGCGATCTGGTGGATGCGGATTCCGGCGAAGTCGTCGCCAAGCTCGGCGACAAGATGACCCCGCGCCTTGGCCGCAAGCTGAGCGAAGCCGGCCTCAAGGACGTTTACGTCCCGAGCGAGGAGCTGCTGACCCAGTACATCTCCATCGACATCATCAACCCGGAAACGGGCGAGATCGTTGTCGAGGCCGGTGACGAGATCACCGAGGAGCTGCTGCAGACGATTGCCGACGCCGGGATCGAAGAGCTTCCGGTTCTGGCGATCGACCACATGACGGTCGGCGCCTATGTCCGCAATACGCTGGCGATGGACAAGAACACCACCCGCGAAGAAGCGCTGGTCGACATTTACCGGGTCATGCGCCCGGGTGAGCCGCCGACCCTCGAGACCGCGGAAAATCTGTTCAACGGGCTGTTCTTCGATTCCGAGCGGTACGATCTTTCCGCTGTCGGCCGGGTGAAGATGAATGCCCGTCTCGATCAGGAAACAGACGATCAGCTACGTACCCTGCGCAGGGACGACATCCTGGCGATCCTGAAGATCCTGGTCGACCTGAAGGACGGCAAGGGCGAGATCGACGACATCGATCACCTCGGCAACCGTCGTGTCCGGTCCGTCGGCGAGCTGATGGAAAACCAGTATCGTGTTGGCCTGCTGCGTATGGAACGGGCGATCCGCGAGCGCATGAGCTCGGTCGAGATCGACACCGTGATGCCGCATGACCTGATCAACGCGAAGCCGGCTGCGGCTGCTGTCCGTGAGTTCTTCGGCTCCTCGCAGCTGTCCCAGTTCATGGACCAGACCAACCCGCTCTCCGAGATCACCCACAAACGCCGTCTCTCGGCGCTTGGCCCGGGCGGTCTGACCCGTGAGCGTGCGGGCTTCGAGGTGCGCGACGTGCATCCGACCCACTATGGCCGGATCTGCCCGATTGAAACGCCTGAAGGCCCGAACATCGGTCTGATCAACTCGCTGGCGACCTATGCCCGCGTCAACCAGTACGGCTTCATCGAGACCCCGTACCGCAAGGTTGTCGATGGCACGGTGACGGACGAGGTTCGCTACATCTCCGCGATGGAAGAGGGCCGGTACACCGTGGCCCAGGCCAACGCGCCGATCGACGATAAAAACCGTTTCGTCGAGGAGCTGATCCCGGTTCGCCGCCGGGGTGACTTCGGTCTGGCCCGTCCGGAAGACATTGATCTGATCGACGTTTCGCCGAAGCAGCTCGTATCCGTCGCCGCGGCGCTCATTCCGTTCCTCGAGAACGATGACGCCAACCGCGCGCTGATGGGCTCGAACATGCAACGGCAGGCGGTTCCGCTGGTGAAAGCCGAGGCGCCGTATGTCGGCACCGGCATGGAAGCCCGCGTTGCCCAGGACAGTGGCGTGACCATCGTCGCCAAGCGCTCCGGTATTGTCGATCAGGTGGACGCGACACGTATCGTTGTCCGTGCGACCGACGCGACCGCGAGCACCGAAAGCAACGTTGATATCTATTCGCTGCTGAAGTTCCAGCGTTCGAACCAGAACACCTGCATCAACCAGCGTCCGCTGGTGAAGGTCGGTGACCGGGTCCAGGCTGGCGACATCATGGCTGACGGCCCGTCCACGGATCTGGGCGAGCTTGCGCTCGGCCGGAATGTGCTCGTCGCCTTCATGCCCTGGAACGGCTACAACTTTGAGGATTCGATCCTGATCTCCGAACGCATCGTCCGTGACGATGTCTTCACCTCGATCCATATCGAGGAATTCGAGATCATGGCCCGCGATACCAAGCTGGGTCAGGAAGAGATCACGCGAGACATCCCGAATGTCGGCGAGGAAGCCCTGAAGAACCTCGACGAAGCCGGTATCGTCTATATCGGTGCCGAGGTGAATCCGGGCGATATCCTGGTCGGTAAGGTCACGCCGAAGGGCGAAAGCCCGATGACGCCGGAAGAAAAGCTCCTCCGTGCGATCTTCGGTGAAAAGGCTTCCGATGTCCGTGACACGTCCCTGAAGGTTCCGCCGGGGGGCACCGGTACGGTCGTTGAGGTCCGTGTCTTCTCCCGCCGTGGTGTGGACAAGGATGAGCGTGCGCTGGCCATCGAACGGTCCGAAATCGAACGTCTCGCGAAAGACCGCGATGACGAGCGGGTGATCCTGGAGCGTGGCTTCTTTGCCCGTCTGAAGGAACAGCTTCTCGGTCAGAAGGCGGTCGAGGGTCCGAAGGGCTTCAAGGGCGGCGTCGAGATCACCGAGGCGGTTCTCTCCGAATACACCCAGGGCCAGTGGCGTCAGTTCTCTGTCGAGGACGAGGCCCGGATGGAATATCTGGAAGGCATCAAGAGCGAATTCGACAAGAGCGTCGAAGAGCTTCAGTCCCGTTTCGACAACAAGGTCGAAAAGCTGCAGCGCGGTGACGAGCTGCCGCCGGGCGTCATGAAGATGGTCAAGGTCTTCGTCGCGGTGAAGCGCAAGCTGCAGCCGGGTGACAAGATGGCCGGCCGTCACGGCAACAAGGGTGTCATCTCCAAGATCAATCCGGTCGAGGATATGCCCTATCTCGAGGACGGAACGGCCGTCGACATCGTGCTCAACCCGCTTGGCGTGCCAAGCCGCATGAATGTCGGACAGATTCTTGAAACCCACCTCGGCTGGGCGTCGCATGGCCTCGGGCTGCAGATCAACGAGATGCTGACCGATATCCACAACACGGCCAAGACCGACGGCTTCAAGGCTCTGTTCGAAAAGGTGTACGGCGAAAAGCAGTACAAGGCCGAGATCGAGCCGCTGGATGACGGCGAAATCCTTGAACTCGCCGGCAACCTGAGCCGGGGCGTGCCGATGGGAACGCCTGTGTTCGACGGCGCCAAGGAAGACGATATTGTCGCCATGCTGGAAACGGCGGGTCTCGACTCCACCGGTCAGGTGAACCTGATCGATGGCCGGACCGGCGAGATGTTCGATCGGAAAGTGACCGTCGGCTACATCTACATGCTGAAACTGCACCACCTTGTGGACGACAAGATCCACGCACGATCGATTGGCCCGTACAGCCTTGTGACCCAGCAGCCGCTGGGTGGTAAGGCGCAGTTCGGTGGTCAGCGTTTCGGGGAAATGGAGGTCTGGGCCCTGGAAGCCTACGGCGCTGCATATACCCTGCAGGAAATGCTGACGGTGAAGTCGGACGACGTGTCCGGCCGGACCAAGGTGTACGAGGCGATTGTTCGCGGCGACGACAATTTCGAGGCGGGTATTCCGGAATCCTTCAACGTTCTCGTGAAGGAACTTCGCTCCCTCGGTCTTAATGTCGAGCTGGAACAAGATCAGCTGTAAGACATTCCGGGTGGCCCTCTAAACAGGGTCGCCCGGTTTTATCCTCCCGGGGCGGACTTGCCGTTCCCGGCCGCGTCGCCCACACTATGGTAAGTCGGCGCATAACGTCCCAGTGACGTAAGGAGATGCTTGATGAACGAGTTGATGAACATCTTTGGTCAGCCGTCCGGCCCTCAGAGCTTCGATCATATCCGGATCGCGATTGCGAGCCCGGAGCGGATCCGCTCATGGTCCTTCGGTGAAATCAAGAAGCCCGAGACCATCAACTACCGGACCTTTAAGCCGGAGCGCGACGGTCTGTTCTGCGCCCGGATCTTTGGTCCGATCAAGGACTACGAGTGCCTGTGCGGCAAGTACAAGCGGATGAAGTATCGCGGTATCATCTGCGAGAAGTGCGGCGTTGAAGTCACGCTCTCGAAGGTGCGCCGTGAGCGGATGGGTCATATCGAACTGGCCTCCCCGGTTGCCCATATCTGGTTCCTGAAGTCCCTGCCGAGCCGCATCGGTCTGCTGCTCGACATGACCCTGAAGGATCTGGAGCGGATCCTCTATTTCGAAAGCTTCTGTGTCGTCGAGCCGGGCCTGACGCCGTTCAAATATCGTCAGCTCCTGAGCGAAGAGGATTTCTACGACGCGCAGGACGAGTACGGCGAGGATACCTTCAAGGCCATGATCGGCGCCGAGGCGCTGAAAGAAATGATGATCAACCTCGACCTTGACGAGGAGAAGGAGACCATTCGCGAGGAACTCCGGACCACCGGTTCGGAAGCCAAGCGCAAGAAGCTCGTCAAGCGTCTGAAACTGATCGAGGCTTTCGAGGAATCCGGCTGCCGTCCGGAATGGATGATCCTGGACGTGATTCCGGTCATTCCGCCGGAACTGCGCCCGCTGGTTCCGCTCGATGGTGGCCGTTTCGCCACCTCCGACCTGAACGATCTTTATCGCCGGGTGATCAACCGTAACAACCGTCTGAAGCGGCTGATCGAGCTGCGTGCGCCGGACATCATTGTCCGTAACGAAAAGCGCATGCTGCAGGAATCCGTCGATGCCCTGTTCGATAACGGCCGCCGGGGCCGGGTCATCACAGGCGCCAACAAGCGCCCGCTGAAGTCCCTCTCCGACATGCTGAAGGGCAAGCAGGGCCGGTTCCGTCAGAACCTGCTGGGCAAGCGCGTCGACTATTCCGGCCGTTCTGTCATCGTCGTCGGCCCGAGCCTGATGCTGCATCAGTGCGGCCTGCCGAAGAAGATGGCGCTCGAACTCTTCAAGCCGTTCATCTATTCGAAGCTTGAGCTGTACGGTCTCGCCAGCACCATCAAGGCCGCCAAGCGGATGGTCGAGAAGGAGCGTCCGGAAGTCTGGGATATCCTCGAAGAGGTGATCCGCGAGCATCCGGTCATGCTGAACCGTGCGCCGACCCTTCACCGTCTAGGCATCCAGGCTTTCGAGCCGGTGCTGATCGAAGGCAAGGCGATCCAGCTGCATCCGCTGGTCTGTACCGCGTTCAATGCCGACTTCGACGGTGACCAGATGGCGGTCCATGTACCGCTGTCCCTGGAAGCCCAGCTCGAAGCGCGCGTGCTGATGATGTCGACCAACAACATCCTCAGCCCCGCGAACGGCAAGCCGATCATCGTGCCGTCCCAGGACATCATTCTCGGTCTCTATTACCTGACGATCGAGCGTGAAAACATGCAGGGCGAGGGCATGGTCTTCGCTGAAATGGCAGAGATCGAACACGCGCTGAATTCCGGCGCGGTGATGCTGCACACCAAGATCCATGCTCGTGTCGACACGTTCGACGAGACTGGTGAAGAGGTGACCAAGCGGGTCGAGACCACGCCGGGCCGCCTGAAGATCGCGCAGCTTCTGCCGAAAAATCCGAATCTGCCCTTCAGTGTCATCAACAAGCTGATGACGAAGAAGGAAGTGCAGAGCGTGATCGATCAGGTCTATCGGCACTGCGGTCAGAAGGACACGGTGATATTCGCCGACCGTCTGATGACCCTCGGCTTCGGCCATGCCTGCCGCGCCGGTATTTCCTTCGGCAAGGACGATCTGATCATTCCGGACGCCAAGCAGGAACTGGTCGATCAGGCCCATTCCGAGGTGAAGGAATTCGAGCAGCAGTATCTTGATGGTCTGATCACCCAGGGTGAGAAGTACAACAAGGTCATCGACGTCTGGTCCCGTTGCACCGACATGGTCGCCGAGAAGATGATGGAGCACATGTCCAACGAGGAGCCGGGCCAGCCCGTCAACTCGGTCTGGATGATGGCCCATTCCGGTGCCCGTGGTTCCGCGACGCAGATCAAGCAGCTTGCCGGGATGCGCGGCCTGATGGCCAAGCCGTCCGGCGAGATCATCGAAACGCCGATCACCTCGAACTTCAAGGAAGGCCTT
>NZ_CAXBDC010000132.1:0-10279 GCF_963974195.1 uncultured Nisaea sp. | reverse complement strand
AAAGGCGGCACCATCTTCCACCCGACCAGCACCTGCCGCATGGGCGCCGATCCGAAAGCCGTGGTCGATGCCCGGCTGCGGGTGCACGGCATTACGGGTCTGCGTGTCGCCGATTGCTCGATCATGCCAACGGTCGTTTCCGGCAATACGAACGCGCCCGCCATGATGATCGGCGAAAAGGCCTCGGCAATGATCCTGGAAGACAACCGGGGAAAATGATCTTCGTGCCGGAAAGCCCTACGCTTGCCCAAGCAAAGGCTGCGCTTGACCTGGGCGAACCGGCCAAAGCCGCGGAAATCGCGGAAGCCGTCGCTCGATCCAGCATCAATGAGACCGAAACGGCTCAAGCATTGCATTTCTCTGGATTAATGCAGGCTCAGGCGGGTCGGCCGCACGCAGGCAGCGCCCGGATCAGGAGGGCGTTGCTGCTTTCTCCCGAACGGGCAAGCGCATGGGCAAATCTGGCGCAATGTTCCAGCACAGCAGGCAACCTTCTCAGCCTCGCCCGACGAGGGATAATGACAAACCCTCGTGCCTCGCTCGCGTGGGCTATGTTGAGCGTTGCGCACCACAAACGTGCTCAAGAGGAACGGGCTGAGCGCCGGTTCCCGGCCGCCCTCGATCATTCAAGGCGCTCCCTGCTCCTCAGACCAAACTACGCGGAGGCGATGCACGGGTTCGTCATTGAGAAACGCTGGAACGGTCTCCTGGATGCCCCGGACTGCCTGATTGACCGATGTCTTCAGATCCTCGCCCGGGTGACCAAAGTACCGGGGCACCCGATTATGACGTTCGGCCCTTTTGCCGGACTGCGGGATCAGTTGGAGGCCGCCGTCGGGGCCGGCGGTACGCTTGGCCTGCACCGTGATTTTGCAAGACGGTCTCCGGGTTCAGGCAAGCCACTCCATATTGGCTATATCGGCAGTTATCTGAAAGAACATGCCCTCGCCCTTGCCCTGCCGGAGCTGTTCCGGCGCCATGACCGAACAAACTTCCAGTTCACCCTCTATATCGCGCCAGATGCGACCGGAGCGACTGATTGCAACGATTCAATCCGGGATTGTGGCATCGAGATCGTCAGCCTTTCCGGCCTTGATGGCGCCCAGCAAGCAGAACGCCTCAGACAGGACGGCGTGGATATCCTCTCGGATCTGGACGGATTTCTCTCGCAGGACCCGCTCGACATTATGCAACACGATCCGGCACCGATCTGCGTCAATTACTTCGGCTTCCCTGGAACCTGCGGAACACTACACGACTACATCATAGGCGATGCCCGACTCATTCCACCAACCGCACGATCCGGCTATGGTGAACGAATTATCCATCTGCCCCATTGCTATATGCCCTTCGATGGTGGTCGCCCGGTCTCGCCTACACCCAACCGGGTGAGCGCCGGATTGCCTGAAGACGCTTTCGTCTTTCTCGGGTTTCACAGCCAGAACAAAGTCGCTGCAGACGCTTTTGCCTCCTGGATGCGATGCCTGCGCGAAGTCCCTGACAGCGTTATCTGGATGCTGGACCATGGTGACAGTCACAGGACGAACCTACTGTCCGCCGCCCAGCGTCATGGGGTAGCACCAGAACGTGTTATTTTCGCTCCCAAACTGAACAATGAAAATCATCTCGCCAGACTTTCACTTGCGGATTTGTACCTCGACAACAGCTGGTTCAATGCACACACGACGGGCGCGGATGCCCTATGGCGCGGCCTGCCGATAGTCACAATCGCTGGTGAGACGTTCGCCTCCAGAGTCGGCACGTCTTTGTTATACGCCGCCGGGCTACCCGATCTCGTGACACAGTCACCGGAAGAGCAAGCAGATATATCTATCTCTCTGGCGCAAGCACCCCGACGCATGGCCGCACTCCGAAGTCACCTGAAGAGCGCGGTCAAAACGGCCCCTCTCTTCGATATGCAATCTTATGCACGCGCACTGGAGCGCGCATACCAGACAATGGCCGAAAGAGCCCGTCAAAATCTGCCGCCGGCAGACATAACGATACAACCCTAGGGAGCAAACAAAATGGATTTCAGCGAGGATCCAGTCATTGAGGCCGTGCGCGACACCGTGCACCGGGTTTATGAAGCCGAAATTGCACCTAAAATTGCGGCGTACGAAGCCTCCGGCGATTTCCCCTACGAGATCATCCGGGCCATGGGCGATGCTGGCCTGTTCGGGGCCGCTTTCCCCGAGGAGATGGGCGGGACGGCAATGGGGTTCGCGGCGGTAGGAACGATCGCCGAGGAGATTTCACGCCTCTCTCCGGGGTTTGGCTATGCCATGAACATGCAGGCCATGACCTGTCCATTCACCATTCTCAATTGGGGAACCGCGGAACAGGCACAGCATTTCGTTCCGGAACTCATCTCGGGCCGGAAGATCGGCATGTTCGCCCTGACCGAGCCCGGCGGCGGCTCCGACCCAGGCGGCGCCATGCGGACCGTGGCGAAGCGCGATGGCGACAGCTATGTGCTGAACGGCTCCAAGATCTGGATCACCTTCTCAAATGCCGCCGATGTCGGTGTGCTCTTCGCGAAAACAGACCCGGACGCCGGGAAACGCGGGATTTCCGCATTCATTGTCGAGCCGAAGAAGACGCCCGGTTTCACTGCCCGGCCGATTGAAATGCGCCCGCTCTCCAATTGCCTGCGCTCCTGTGAGGTTTTTCTGGAAGACTTCCGGGTGCCTGCGGAGAACCTGCTAGGCAAGGAGGGAGAAGGCCTGAAAGTCGCTTTGAATGCACTGGAATATGGGCGTCTGACCGTCTCCGGACGGCTGATCGGTCTGGCCCAGGCCTGCTTTGACGAAACCTTGCGCTATGCAAGGGAGCGGGAAGTCGGAGGGCAAAAAATCGGTGCGTATCAAATGGTGCAGCAACCGATTGCCGATATTGCCGTCGGCATCGATGCGGCACGACTGATGATGCGGCGCATGGCCTGGCTGATGGATCAGGGGGAGCGCTCGACGCGCGCTGCGGCACGCGCGAAATATCTAGCCTCCGAAGTTGCCCAGAAAGCCGCACAGACCGCGCGTGATACATTCGCCGCCTATGCCCTCGCGGAGGAATATCCGATCAACACGTTATCCGCCTATGTGAACATGCTGACCGTTGGCGAAGGCACCCCGAACGTACAGCGCATCCTGATCGCGGAAGACGCACTCGGCTTCAAGACAGCCGACCGGCATCCGGTCATGAACCCGCTGAGGCGTTAGACAGTACGGTAAACTGAAAAGGCCGCCCGAAGGCGGCCTCTCAGATCAGGTTTCGACTGAACAAAAGCTCAGAGCTTCTCGACGTTCACACCAATGGTGATGGCACCGATAGGGGTTCCGCCGTCACTGATGGTCGCGGACAGCTGGGACTGAAATGCCCCGGAACTCTCGTCGAACTCAACCTCATCGATGAAAATGGCATCGGGACCGGCACCGAAGGTCTTCTGGTGCTTGCCTTCATCGCCCTGCATGTAGTCGGACGTCAGGTCGCTAAGGCCGACATTGAGACCTTTCGCGTCCATAACGAACGCTTCGGCAATCTTGCCGCCGGCTTCTTCCTTCTTTTTCTTCAGCCATGCGGAAAGCGGATTTCCGGAAACCTTGTTCACGAGGTCACCGCTACCCGCCTTTGCTTCGGCACGCCACTGCTTGTCGAGCGCATCAATCTTCGCCGCATCAAAGCCGGCCGTTTCCGCATTCTGAGCCTTGATTGCCTCAATCACCGCCGGATCGGTAAGCCATGCTTTTACAGTGCTGTTATAGAATTCCTTGATCTGTGGCTCGAAGTCATTCGCTGCGGCCGGCATGGCGAAAATCATGGTCAAGGCGAGTGCGGCAAGTCCGTTCAGCATTTTTTTCATGAGTGTCTCCTCCTCCTCAATCTGCCTTCCCGTATAGGAAAGCAATCATGTGAACACATGATTAACGATATTGCGCGCAACTTCATTAATACCTTATTAAATTGTGATTGTTATTTATCTGATAATATATTGTTTCGATAGTCAGTAATGTCAGGGCTCGCCATGCGCATTGGATTTCGGATTGCCTCTGGTTTCACCGTAACCCTGCTGATTGCCGGAGGTGTGGGACTAATCGGTTATTTCGGACTTACCCGATATGACAGGGACATCACACTTACCCTCCATCTCCTGGATGCCGTAGACACTTTCAGGGGGGCGAATGCCCAGGCCGACCTTTATGCATTCAGCCGCGAGCAACAATATTTCGATCAGGCCATCACCGGCACCCGGACAACGAACGAGAGACTCTCAAGCATCGTCTCAAGTGGAGAAACGGATCCGGCGATCGCCATAATGAACGAGGAAGTCGCCTCCTATCAGGCCAAGCTTGAGGAACTGCACTCCGTCAACACCGAAACCAAGGCCATCACCGCCTCCATGGCCGCCGAAGCCGAGGAAATCAAGGGAAGCGCGGCAAAACTAAGCGCCGCAGCGGCCGACGCATTCAAGGCAAGCCACGAGGCCGAGGCGACCGCAGCAGAAAATCGTGAAAGCAGCATCGCGGTCATGAATGCCTCGAATGCGCTCCTCGCAAACGGCAATGCAATCCGGGCCGCCGAAGCGGCCTACCGGCTGGAACGCACCGATGGGAACAAATCAGAGCTCGAAAACGGTACCAAACGTCTGTTTCTCGACGCACTCTCCCTTCGGAAATCGGCCAAGGGTACGGCAGCCGAACCGGCGGCAGGTAAAGTTGCGCAACTCACCGTGGCCTATCGCAAGCTCTTCTCGGCTCTTGTCGAAGATATCGCGGACGGTGGCTCCCAGGCTCTGGCCCTGTTCGCTGAACTATCCGAAACGAGCAAGGCCCTGACGCAGACCGCACAAGACATCCTCAAGGACCGCGCGACCGCTCTCACCGAAGCAAATGAACAATATGCCCAGGCGAAAGACCGGGGGTCCGAGGCGACAAACGCCCGTATAGCTGCTCTTGAGATGGTTATCGCGGCAGACAACATGGCGACCGAAACCCAAAGCTATATCGTCACCACGGAAGAGACGGATCGCGAGGCAGGAAAAGCCGCGATCAGTGCGGAAGTTTCCAGAGTTTTCTCGAAAGCGCTTGTCGTGAAAAAAGCGCTTCCGGAAGAATTCGGGAAGATCGCCATCGAAGCAGCAAAGGCCGCCAAGAGCTTCCGCAACCGTGTCGATACAGTCGACGAGGCATTGGCGAAGCAGGCCGAAATCGAAGCCGAGATGCGCAGGGTCGAGTCACAAAATGAAGAACTCACCAGCGCCTTCAAGAGCGACAAGCTCGCAGACCTGAAAGACCTGAAAGAGCAATCCGTTCAGTCGATCCTGCTTGGCACCGGAGGCGGCGTTGCAATCGGCTTCATTCTCGCCTTCCTCATTGCCCGCAGCATCGTCAGGCCGATATCCGCAATCACGGGGTCGATGAACGGCCTCGCCAGCGGCGATCTTGAAAGCGAAATCCCGATGACCAACCGCAAGGACGAGATCGCCGAAATGGCCCGCGCGGTCCAGGTCTTCAAGGACAATGCGAACGAAATGAAGCGCATGGAGCATCAGCAGGAAGAATCCGAGCGCCGCACGGCGGAAGAAAAGCGCCGGCAAATGGCGGAGCTTGCGGACAATTTCGAAAGCTCCGTGAAATCCATTGCGCAACGCGTCGCCGATGCCGGAGGCACCATGGAAGGGTCTGCGGGCGAAGTGAGTGAGGCAATTGCCAAAACGCACGACCAGGCCGCCGCGGTAGCCGCCGCTTCAACCCAAGCCAGCGCGAATGTCCAGACCGTGGCTGCGGCGACGTCGGAGCTGACCGCCTCCATTCAGGAAATCAGCCGGCAAATCGCCATTTCGAACGACAAATCCCGCGATGCCTCACAGCGTGCGGAGCATTCTGTTGCCTTGATGGGGAATCTGCGCAAGGCAGTCGGCGAAATCACCGAAGTCGTGCAATTGATTCAGGAAATCGCAGAGCAAACCAATCTCCTGGCCCTGAACGCGACCATTGAGGCCGCCCGTGCAGGCGATGCCGGCAAGGGTTTCGCCGTCGTCGCCTCCGAGGTGAAGAACCTGGCAACGCAGACCGCTCAAGCGACGGAGCGGGTCTCCGAACGTGTGGCCGCTATTCAGCAGGAAACAGACAGCGCGTCCCTCAACATGGAATCCGTCTCGAAAGTTATCGAGGAGCTCGGTGAAATCTCCGCCAGCATCGCGGCCGCCATGGAAGAGCAGACGTCCGCCACTCAGGAAATCGCCCGCAATATCGAGGAGGCCAGCGTCAGTGCCGATGATGTTGCCCGCAATATCGAAGGCGTGAATTCAAGCGCCGAAATCTCGGGCGGTGCCGCCGATGCCGTCAGCGGACGGGCCCGCGAGCTCACGACGCAAATCCAGAATCTCAACCGACAGGTTGAGGAATTCCTCGTGGAAGTCCGGCAAAAATAAAGGCGTCACTCAGGATCGGGTGCGGTGCCGACTGTCCAGAACAGACCCGCCCCGATCAACGCCGCCAGCGTGCAGCCAATGAAGGCAGCGGTGTAGCCATCGGTCAGGTCAAACAGCAGACCGGAAAAGAACGCGCCCGACGCCGCACCAAGCCCCTGCCCGAAATTCGCCGCACCGAGGATCGCCCCGATGCCGGAGCCGGAGAACCGGCGCGCCATCAGCGTCGTGATGATCGGCCCGCGCGCGCCCATGCTGAGACCGAAACAGACGATATAGACGACCAGCAAAATACCGGTACTGTCGGCCGGAACCAGAGCCAGCGCACCGATGGCGATCACCGTGAGCCCGTAACTGCCGGTCGCGACGATCCGATGCCCGAAACGGTCCGCCGCCATGCCTGTCGCCGTCATGCCGAAGAAAGACAGCATGCCCGCCGTTCCGAATGCGAAGGCCGCCTGCTGCTCGCTCATTCCTCCGCTGACCAGATAGGCAACCGATTGCAGACTGATGCCGTAAATTGAGACCGCCGTAACGAAGAAGATGACAAAGAAGGCCCAGAACTCCAGGGTCTTCAGCGCGACCATCAGGGTCGGCCCGGACTGCCCGGCCTGCCGGTTATGACGGCGCGGATTGCCGGGGGCGCCTTCCGCGATACGGCCCCAGGGCAGAAACAGCACGAAAACACAGAGCGTTGCGAAAACCAGGGCATACCAGCCATAGGCATCCCGCCAGCCCTGCCGGGAGATCAGATATTCCGCCAGCGGCGCCATGATCAGCGTGCCGATGCCAAGTCCGCCATACGTCATGGAAAGCGCCGTCGCCAGCCCCTTGTCGAACCAGCGGCTGACCACGGCCTGGGCCGGTGCCAGGCCGATCAGCGCCGCGCCAAAACCGCAGAACCCGCCAATGGCGATCTGGAACTGCCAGAGATCGGACAGTGACCCGGCGGCATAATAGCCAATGGCAAGCGAGCCGAGACCGATCGCATAAACCAGACGGCCGCCGAACCGGTCGAACAAGTGACCGGCCAGAGGGGCGAAAAATCCGGTCGCGGCCATGAAGAGGGAATAAACCGACGTCGCCGAAGACCGGTCCCAGCCAAATTCGGCGGAGAGCGGAAGCAGAAAGACGGCGTAACTCTCCCCTGCTCCCCGGCCCAGCGCCGTCATGCCGAGACACAGGGCGAGAACACCGAGGGCGCCAACCAAAATGGCGCCCGCTCCGCGAAATAGCGGCATCAGAAGAGTACTCCGGCAACGATCAATATGCAGCGGCCAGACTAGGCCCTGACAGCCGCTACCGAAAGACGCCGGTCTGGCACTTCAGTCGCCCGATTTTCTGAAAAGCTGGGTCAGGATAAGAAGCGAGGAAGAAATCACGATCATGATGGTCGAGATCGACGCGATGGTCGGATCGATCTGATCCCTCAGCGCGTTGAACATGTTCCGGGTCAGGGTCGAGTTTTCACCGCCGGAGACGAACATGGCGACGATCACTTCGTCAAAGGATGTCAGGAACGACAACAGAGCCGCCGTCATGACCGAGAAGCGGATCTGCGGCAGGGTCACATCCATAAAGGCCGTGAAGCGCGAGGCCCCCAGACTGCGGGCCGCCATCTCCAGATTCATGTCAAAGCTCTTCAGGGCCGCGCTGATCACGATCAGAACCAGCGGCAGCGCCAGAATAGAATGCGCGATCACCAGCCCGAACATGCTGTTGACCATCTTGATCTGAACGAAGACGTAGAAAGCCGCGATCGCGATCAGGATCACCGGAATCATGATAGGCGTGATCAGCAATACATAGAACATCCGGCTTAGCGGGTGCTTTGTGACGAACAGGCCATAGGCCGCAGCGGTGCCGATCGGCGTCGCCAGACACATGGTGAAGAACCCGGCCTTCAGCGACGTCCAGGTCGCCTGGATCCATTCCGGCGAGTTGAGATAATGCTCATACCAGCGCAGCGACCATTCCCGAGGCGGGAACTCGAGATATTGCGAGGCCGAGAACGACATCGGGATCACGATGATGGTCGGCGCGACCAGCAGAATCATGATCACCGTCGCCAGAATGTAGAGCCAAAGGCGTTGGCCGTGGGTGATCTGGGTTTCGGACGCGGGACGATTGAGCCAGCTCATCAGTGACCTCCCCCAAGCACGCTATCCAGCTTCAGCAAGCGGGACGCCGCGAGCAGGATTGCCAGTGTGATGACCAGCAACACGACACCGAGCGCACTGGCGGCACCCCAGTTGAAGAACAGCTCGATATTGCTGGTGATCTGCATGGAGACCATGATCACCTTGCCGCCCCCAAGCACAGCCGGCGTCACGAAGAAACCGAGACAAAGCACGAAGACGATCAGCGCACCAGCGAACAGGCCCGGCAGCGATAGCGGGAAGAAGATATTCCAGAATGTCTGGCTGGGCCCCGCACCGAGATTGGACGAGGCTTTCAGATAATCGGCACTGATGGCTTTCATGGAACCGTAGAGCGGCAACACCAGGAACGGCAGCATGATATGCACCATGCCGATCAGCGTACCGTTCAGATTATGAACCAGCTTCAGGGGCTCATCCCAGAGCCCTAGATCAATCGCCCAGCTGTTGATCAGCCCCTTGCGTTGCAGCAGAACCAGCCAGGCGTAGGTCCGGACCAGCAAAGATGTCCAGAACGGCAGCAGCACGGTCAGCATGCAGAGCGCCGCCATTCGCGAGGAAAGCTGCGACAGGAAATAGGCAAGCGGATAGCCGATCAGGATGCAGAGGCCCGTGGTCATGAAGCTGACCTCGAATGTCGTCATGAAGATCCGGCCATAGGCCTTGCTCTCCAGCATCCGGTTGTAATGTTCGAGCGAGAAGCTGCCGTCATCCGCCAGAAACGACAGATAGAAGAGCCAGCCGACCGGAACCACCATGACAATCAGAACAGTCAGGATCGCGGGAGAAGCAAGACCCAGCAAGGCCCATTCTTCCCGCCTGGACTGCTTCAGCAGCTTCGTTTCATTGGCGCGGGTTTCCGATCCGATGCTCATCTCGCTCATCGGGTTCAGCCCTCCTCACGTGGAATGAGGACGGCGTCAGCACTCTTCAGGCCAAGCTCTACCCGGTCTCCAACGGAGGCTTTCTCGATCGGCTCGCCGGTCCGGGTTCCCGCCCTGACGGTCAAATCCGTGCCATCGGCAAGCGTGACATAAGCCAGCACCGTATCGCCCTGATAGACCATCTCGCGGACGGTCCCCACAAAAACGTTGGTATCCGGCGGAGGCGGCCCGTCCAGAATGCTGAGCCGCTCCGGACGGACCACCAGAGACAGTTTGCCGGCTGCAGGGAGCGCGCCCGTTTTCAGTTCCGATCCGGAAAAGCTTACCCGGTCCCCATCGCGCTCAACCTGCAGAAAGGTGGACTCGCCGATGAATTCGGCGATGAAACGGTTGGCCGGTCGCTCGTAGATCGTGCGCGGTGTGTCCAGCTGCATCAGCCGGCCGTGATTGATGACCGCAATGCGGTCCGACATGGTCAGCGCCTCGCGCTGATCGTGGGTCACATAGACCGTGGTCATGCCCAACTTTTCATGCAGATGGCGGAGCTCAATCTGCATATGTTCGCGCAAGTTCTTGTCGAGCGCGGACAGCGGCTCGTCCATCAGCAGGATGCGCGGGCTGAACACGATGGCGCGGGCAAGCGCGACACGCTGTTTCTGACCGCCGGAAAGCTGACTGATCCGGCGCTCTCCATAACCGCCGAGCTGAACGGTATCGAGAGCGTTCGCCACCAGTTTTTCCGTCTCGGCCTTCGATGTTTTCCGGAGCTTCAGCGGGTAGCCGACATTCGCGGCGACGGTCATGTGCGG
>NZ_CAXBDC010000131.1:0-10339 GCF_963974195.1 uncultured Nisaea sp. | reverse complement strand
ATGGCCATGGCGACGATCATGGCGTTCCGCAGACTGTCCCGGACCACGATATCGCGCGGCTTCAGATCGTTCTTCATCATGTCGGCGAGAAGCTGCACCAGCTCGGCCGGAAAATCATTCAGGCGGCGCGGATCGTCCGAGGCCGGGGCCACCATGTGCAGCGGCTGCATGCCGACGACGCCAATGAAGGTCTGCATCGTGTTGTAGGTAAACATGCCACCGCAGCTGCCGAAACCGGGGCAGGCATTGCAGGAAATCCGGTGCCGCAATTCGGCATCCGGGCTGCCCGCGACCTGGTAGGCCGAGACGATATCCAGCGTGTCCCCCGTCGCCGGGTCCGTGCCCGGGCGGATCGGCCCGTCCGACATGATGATGGACGGCTGGTTATGCTCCAGCAGCGCCGCCAGGGTGCCGACCGGCGGCTTGTCGCAGGCGACCACGGCGATGGTGCCGGCGAGGCCGGTTGCTTCCAGATGCTCGCACAGCGCATCGTTGGTGACTTCGCGGCCGATCAGCGAATAGCGCATTTCCGGCGTGCCGTTGCGCACCCCGTCCGAGGTGGCGATGGTGAATTCCGGCTGCACCAGACGGAACGGCAGCTTGCCCGCCTCCCGGCCGATCCGGCCCTTCAGCGCCTCGTGGATAGCCTCCACCTTCTCCGCCACGCCGAGATAGCACTGGCTGTCCCCCTTAGTGCCGACCACGCCGACGGACGGCTCGTGGATCAGCTCCGGATCGGTGCCGAGCGCATTGGCAAGCCCGATGGTCTGGGCCGAACGGCCCGGATGGCGGTCGATAAGGACGGTCTTTGAATTCTTCACGGGAGCATTTCCTCAGGGTGGGCGCATATCACTCGGACGGCGGTTTGACGCCGCCGGGCTGTTTGGAGCGGATATTAGGACATGCGGGGGGGCGAGGGAAAGGGGGCGGATGGCAGGTATACAGCTCAGAGGTTATAATGAGAATAAACTCTCTAACATTTCAGTATTTAAAGAAAAATTAGCCACTCGGTTTATGCGCCATCCGGTTTTCCGATGGTAACAAAGCAACAAGGATCGCAAAAAACGGCAACTATAAAAAAACAGCCCCAGTACTGGCCTTGGCTCTCGACAAGTGATGCGAAATTTACCAAACCAGCGGGATGAGCGTTAATTGCGGCAAAGCTCCATCATAATAAATTTTCATATTTGGTAACCGAGTATCCAATGCAAAAGATAACTACCAGATTCAATTTCGGCACTCTGGAAGCACTCTCTTTCCTCGCCGTCGCATACTCAGCCTATCTTGCTTTCGGATATGCGAGCCAGCCGCCACTCGACATACATGCTTTCCGGCAGACCCAAACAGCCCTCACGGCTTACTGGTTCACGGAACAGGGCTTCAAATGGGCTTATGAGACACCGGTGGGAGGCATTCCCTGGGCCATTCCCTTCGAATTCCCGATCTATCAGATAATCGTCGCCGGCCTCTCGCATCTCTTTGAAATTTCACTGGATTTTTCCGGTCGGGCAATAAGTTATGTCTTTCTGGTTATGTGCCTTTTCCCCGTTTGTTCGATCACCAGACAGCTGAAGTTGCCTGATAATGTTTTTGCGTTTTTTGTGGCCATTCTCTTTTCAATGCCCCTCTACCTGTATTGGGGTAGGAGCTTCATGATCGAGACACCGGCTCTGTTCTTTACGATCGCCGGAACAAAATATTTTATCGATTACTTCATGGGAAAACGCTCTTGCGGGACCATCGTCCTGTTCATTCTTTTCTCGAGCTTCGCCTTCTTGCAAAAATCCACGACCATCCTTCCGGTTTTTGTATTTCTGGCGCTTTCATTCACCTTACCGAAACTGAAAAATTCCAAAACCGTACGCGATTTTCTGCTCAACAAAGACCTGATTATTACCGGGGTTATTTTTGTAATTCCCGTGTCGATAGGCTTTGCCTGGATCGTCTTTACGGACCAGCTCAAGCTTGAGAACCCGCTGGGTGCACAATTGACATCCGCGGAGCTCAGTCAATGGAACTGGGGGAAACCTCTACAAAGGGTTTCTCCAGCCCTTTGGTTCGATGTGATCTGGGAAAGAATACTGTCGACCAATATGGGCGGGGCGCTCGGACTGTTTCTGATTTTTGCTCCCTTTCTTCTGC
The DNA here is from genome assembly GCF_963974195.1 of uncultured Nisaea sp. Lineage (NCBI taxonomy): Bacteria > Pseudomonadati > Pseudomonadota > Alphaproteobacteria > Rhodospirillales > Thalassobaculaceae > Nisaea > uncultured Nisaea sp. The sequence goes on along the minus strand of NZ_CAXBDC010000131.1, from coordinate 8,197 downwards.
GCACTGAACGCCGGATCAGGCTTATCGTTCTCAGCACCATCGTCCTCGGCTTCGCACCGGTGTTTCTATTCACCAATCTGCATATCGTTCACGATTATTATCAGAGTGCCACGGTGATCTTCCTCGCATATGGGCTTGCGGTGGCTCTTGGTTCCATGATCTTGCCGGCTTTCGGGAAAGCAGCAGCCGTTTTCATGATGATACTCATCATGACCTCTAATTATATTGTGTTTTCATCGAGGTATCTGCCGAACATCACAAAAGAAATCACCAAGGAAAACCGGGATCTGGCCATCGGTGATTTATTGAACAGAGAACTCCCTACCGGAATGCAATTTGTTGCATACGGCAATGGCTGGAGTTCGACTTTCAGCTATATCTCCAAGAGAAAGTCCTTCACCGCGCCAAAATGGCTCAGAAATTACGATCAGGTCCTGTCTAATCCTGAAAAATTTGTCGAAGAAGGCCACCTCGGGGCAATCGTATCCTGCAAAGACCATCCCAATGTTCCCGAACTCATAAGCTGGGCGAAGACAGGCCGATCATGGAAAGTCGGCGAGACGCACGGCTGCTTGATCGCCACCCCGGAAAAGCAGGTCGACCACCCGCTTCTGGAGTCAGCGCAGTGTGAAGGGAGCATCGACAGAGCCGAAATCGGGGAGCGCGACGGGCACAAGGTCATGACTTTTGCAGGCTGGACGGCCACAAAGGGTGAAAAACCCCTGGCGCCGGATGATGTCTTCGTGAAGATCTCCGGCAAAGAGCCTAACTCCCTCCTCTACCTGCAGGCGCTAAAAGTGCCCCGTATTGACGCCAATCTGTATCTTGGCATCGACACTGATACCGATGTCGGTTTCTCCCGTATTGCGCAGGTCGATCTGCCTTCCGGCCAATATGAAATCGGGATCGTTCAAAAGACGGGAAGTACATACGTTTCGTGCGGCATCAGGAAATCGCTCCGTGTTCAATAGTGGGGATACATGAAAGAAAATAAAATAGTTCTTCCCGGCGGGGCTGGTCTTGTCGGACAAAACCTGGTCGCACGCCTGATGGAAAACGGCTATCGAAACATCACCGTTCTTGATAAACACGAGGCCAATATTAAAACATTAAAAGAAGTACAACCCGATATCACTGTCGAATATGCAGACCTTGCAAAAACAGGGGCCTGGCTAAGACATTTTTCTGATGCCGATGTGGTTGTCATGCTTCAGGCTCAAATCGGCGGCAACGATTATCAGGAATTTACACGTAATAATGTGGACTCTACAAAACTGATACTCGACGCCATAAAAAAGAATGACGTTCCTCACCTTATTCACATCAGCTCTTCCGTCGTCGAATCTGTCGCAGACGATTTTTATACCAATACCAAAAAAGAACAGGAATCCGTGGTACTGGAGAGCGGTATTCCCTGCGTGATACTCCGACCGACCTTGATGTTCGGCTGGTTTGACCGCAAACATCTGGGCTGGCTGTCGCGCTTCATGAAAAAAGTGCCCGTCTTCCCTATCCCCGGACACGGCCGTTACATGCGCCAACCACTTTATGTCGGCGATTTCTGCAACATCATCATTAGCAGTATCGAGAACCATATCGCGCATGGCGTCTATAATATATCAGGGCATGAGCAGGTGGATTACATAGACATTATCCGCGAGATCAAACGGGCTATCCATGCCCGCACCCTTATATTGCGCATACCATATACATTGTTCTACGCGCTGCTATGGGTCTGGGGATTATTTGATAAAAACCCTCCCTTCACGACACAGCAGTTGGCTGCACTGAGCGCCAAAGATGAGTTCGAGGTAATCGACTGGCCCGGTATTTTCGGGGTCAGTTCAACACCTTTCAAGGATGCTGTTTACGAGACATTTAACGATCCCCGCTACAGTCAGGTGGTATTAGAGTTTTGAATATGAAACAGCGCATAGCAGTCCTGGGGGCGGGTCCAATGGGCTTGGCCGTCGCTTACCAACTGACGCTGGACGGGCACCAACCGGTGCTTTTCGAGGCAGACGACCGCATTGGCGGAATGACCGCAACCTTCGATTTCAACGGACTTGATATCGAACGTTACTATCATTTTCACTGCACATCGGATGAGGATTTCCTGCAGGCGCTCGATGAACTGGGAATCGCCGACCGAATGCGCTGGACAGAAACCAAAATGGGATATTGGTATCAGGAGCGCCTGCAGACCTGGGGCACCCCAATAGCCCTGCTCAAGTTTCAGGGCCTCAGCTTCTTGGGAAAGTTCCGGTACGGCTTGCATGCCTTTCTTGCCACCAAGCGCACCGACTGGCGCCCGCTGGACACAGTCGAGGCCACGGGCTGGATCAAGCGTTGGGTTGGCGCTGAAGCATACGAAATATTATGGCGCAGACTGTTTGAATACAAATTCTATGAATATTCAGGCAGTCTCTCTGCAGCCTGGATATGGAGCCGCATCCGGCGCATCGGACGATCTCGGTACAATTTGTTCCGGGAAAAACTGGGGTATCTGGAAGGTGGCTCCGGCACGTTCCTAACGGCCATGAAGGCCGCGATCGAGTCGAAAGGTGGAGAGATCCGCCTCGAAACACCAGTCGAAAAGGTCATCATCTCTGACCGGAAAGTCGTAGGAGTGCAAACCGGCGGTAAAGTCGAACCTTTCGAAAAAGTCATCAGCACCATTCCGTTGCCATTTGTGCCGAGAATCATACCAGATCTGCCGGCCGACATCCTGGACAAGTTCAAAGCACTCAAAAATATTGCCGTGGTTTGCGTCATTGCGAAACTCAGGAAAGCAGTCACCGAAAATTTCTGGTTGAACACAAATGATCCGGAAATGGATATTCCGGGGTTGGTGGAATACACGAACCTGCGCCCGCTGGACCATCATGTGGTCTATGTACCGTTCTATCTACCCGGCGAACATCCATTGTTTGCTGAGCCAGACGAGACTTTTCTGGAAAAGGTCAGGCGCTATCTGAAGAAGATCAACCCTGCCCTCAACGATGACGATTTCATTGATCTGTATGCTAGCCGTTACCGCTATGCGCAGCCAGTCTGCGAGCCCGGTCATCTCGACAACCTTCCTTCTGTCGCTTTACCGGTTCAAGGCCTGTGGGTAGCTGACACCTCCTACTATTACCCGGAAGACCGGGGTATATCGGAAAGCACCGGTTTTGGCCGGGCAATGGCAAAGATGGCCATAGAGAACGGCACAGCCCGAGCATCAGAATGATATGCTGACAAACGAGTTCCTGAGATTTCTCATCGCTGGAGGCGTGGCCGCCGGAGCCAATTTCGGATCACGCTTCATATTCAGCCTGTTTCTGAGTTATGCCCTCTCTGTTTTCTTTGCCTATTTGGTGGGGATGCTTGTCGCCTTCATTCTGATGCGTCGTCATGTCTTCAAGGCAAATAACGGCCGGCTTGCCTTGCAGATCGTCAAATTTGTTACGGTAAATGCGGTCGCCGTGCTTCAGACACTCATCATTAGTCTAGTACTGGCTCGCTGGCTTCTGCCCCCGTTCGGTATCGCCGGTGAGCATGCCGAAGCTCTGGCACATCTGATTGGTGTTTCCGTGCCGGTGGTGACCAGCTATCTGGGGCATAAGTTCCTGACCTTCCAGTGACATTGCTGATACCTGTACATATGCGGGTCTCCAGCCGCGCGACGTCGAGACTTCTGCTTAACCGCCTTAATTTTTCTGCCCCTTCTCACAGATTTGCATCCACGCCCGCGCCACCATAAATAAGAACAAGGCTCCACCGAGCCATTCCATTTTCCCGAGACGCGCCCATGTCCGATCCTGCGCTCAAGAGCCGGGCCACGCTGAAGAGTCCGGATGATGTATGACGAGGCGCTGATGCAGACAGTCAACATTTTCACCCAGATGCCCTCCTGCGCCCGCTCGGCCACCCAGTACTAGCGAGCAGGCTCTCTTCCCGCGTTACCATCTTCGCCACACCGCCGGTAGTGACTCTCCGGGCAACAGAAGGGTCATCCGGGCCGCATCCCCTATCAGAGCGGCCATAATCCCACCGTCCTCGCCCCACTTCGATTGGGGCCGTAAAAGCGCCGCCGGATCTGGAACTTTTCCTGCCCCTGTCCGTTTTTCCATGGTGAAGAAAGGGGATTATCATGAAAAATCCAGCACACGATATCTCGCGAAACCTGCATGCGAAGCCAGAGGCTCACGCGACGCAGGATGCAGCGAAATTGCACGATCAATCCGACCGGGGTGCGGCCATCGACAAGGCGGTTCCCCCTGATCCTGCGACGGCTCCGCTCGGCGCGGGCGTGGCGGGTGTGCGCCCGACTTGGGAAAAAGCCGCTATCGACAGCCAGACCGAGACCGAACGCGAAGATCCGATGCATCCGGAACAGCCATCAGCAAAGGCAGATGCCCGGTGGTTCAGCCAGAACGCAGCGATAGGGCTGGTTTCGGCCGGGATTCTCCTCGTGGCGGTGCTTTTCATCCTGCGCGAACTGGCGTGATGCTGCATCAGATGATGGAATTCAGGATCTGCGGATCGAATTTCCGTCCATGACGGGGCCATCTCTGTTCTGTGGTCCGCGTCCTTCGTCCGGGCCCGAAGCTGCCCCGCGCGGCATCCCGCGCCACCTTCGGGCCGAACTGGTGCAGGCGCTGAATACACTTCCTGACCCGTAAGGGAACCTCAAATGCTCGAGGCATTGTCACAAGAAATCTTCGGCATGCCGCAACTTGACTATGTCAAACTGCTGGTGCGGCCGTTGGGCGCCTTGATATTCGCGGGAATAATCGGTTTCGAGCGGGAAATTGGCCGCCGTCCGGCCGGTCTCCGCACGCATATGCTCATCAGTCTCGCAGCATGCGTCTATGCGCTTATCATGCTTACGCTCCTGGGGCAGTCCGAAACGCTCGGCGACCACGTCACCACGGACCCTATTCGCGTTGTCGAAGCCGTCACCGAGGGCGTGGCATTTCTGGCCGCGGGACTAGTGGTTTTCACCAAGGGGACTGTGCGTGGCCTGACGACCGGCGCAAGCATGTGGCTCTGTGCCGCGGTGGGGCTTGCATGCGGTATCGGCGAGTGGGCATTGGCCGCCTTCACGACAGTGATGGCACTTTGCGTCATTACGGTGATCCGGCTCGGCGAGCAGAAAGCAGGGACCTACCAGAAGGCTCCCCTGGATGACAGGAAGGCAGAGGAAAGCGGCCATGGCCGATGACGGGCGGCTGTCAGAAGCCGTGGACCGCGTCCGGCTGTCGGCCAAGGACGGGCCGATGTCTGTCGAGGAGATCGTTGAGGCCGTCGGTGATCGTGGCGTTCTTCCGCTGATCCTTGTGCCCGCCTTGATCACCGTGACACCGCTCTCGGGCATTCCGGGTGTTTCAATTGTCTGCGGACTGACGATCGCCCTGTTGTCGTTCGAGCACATTGCGGGCTTCCGCAAATTGTACCTTCCCGGCCGTCTGAAGGCAATGTCGATTGATGGCGAAAAACTGCGCGGGGCGCTTGAGCGTATAGTGCCTGTGGTTCGGTGGCTCGACACGCACACCCGAGAGAGATGGGCTTTCCTGTTTCACCGTCCGTTCATCTGGATCGCCTCGCTACTCAGCCTGCTGACCGGTACAGCCATGCCGTTTCTGGAGTTCATCCCCTTTTCCTCCTCTATCGCAGCGGCCGCAGTCTGTCTTCTGACCATCGCCATGCTGACGCGCGACGGGAGCTTTTTCCTTCTGGCCCTGCTGCCCTATTCCGGTATGGGTTATCTCATTGCTCAGGTGATAACTGGATAATAAAGGGACTATTCAGCTCCCCCTTCCCACAGATTTGCATCCACGTCCGTGCCACCATAAATAAGAACAAGGCTCCCCCGAGCCATCCCCTGTTCCGGAGGCACGCCCATGACCATTCCGCTGAAGAGCTGGCCCGAGGCCGCGCCGCGTCTGGTTGCCGTCGCCGCCGGGCGCGAGGCCGCCGATCTCGTGATCCGCGATGTGCGGCTCGTCAATGTGCACAGCCGCGAGGTGCTGGACTGGCAGGTCGCCGTGGCCGAGGGGCGGGTCGCCTCGATCGGGCCGGACGCCTCGCATTGCATCGGCCCGGACACGCGGGTGATCGAGGGCGGCGGGCGGTATCTCATTCCGGGGCTGTGCGACGCGCATATGCATATCGAGTCCGGCATGCTGACGCCGGCCGAGTTCGCCGCCGCCGTCATTCCGCACGGCACCACAAGCATGTTCACCGACCCGCACGAGATCGCCAACGTGCTCGGCCTCGCCGGCGTGAGGATGATGCATGACGAGGCGCTAATGCAGCCGGTCAATATCTTCACCCAGATGCCCTCCTGCGCCCCCTCCGCGCCGGGGCTGGAGACCACCGGTTTCACCATCGGCGCCGAGGACGTGGCCGAGGCGATGTCCTGGCCTGGGATCATCGGGCTGGGCGAGATGATGAACTTTCCCGGCGTCATCAATGGCGACGCGCAGATGCTGGCGGAGATCGCGGCGACCATGCGTGCGGGCAAGACCGTCGGCGGGCATTACGCCTCCCCCGACAAGGGCATCGCCTTCAGCACCTATGCGGCGGGCGGTCCCGCCGACGATCACGAGGGCACCGAAGAGGCGGACGCGCTTGCCCGGGTGCGCAACGGCATGCGCTCGATGATGCGGCTGGGCTCGGCCTGGTACGATGTCGAAAGCCAGATCACGGCGGTGACCGAGCGCGGCCTCGACCCACGCAACTTCATCCTCTGCACCGACGATTGCCATTCCGGCACTCTGGTGAATGACGGCCATATGAACCGCGTCGTCCGCCATGCCATCGCCTGCGGCTGCGATCCGCTGGTGGCGCTGCAGATGGCGACGATCAATACCGCCAGCCATTTCGGGCTGGAACGGGAGCTGGGCTCGATCGCCCCCGGCCGCCGGGCCGACATGATCCTGACCTCGGACCTCGTGAGCCTGCCGATCGAGCATGTCATCGCGCGCGGGGAAACCGTGGCGATGGATGGCAGGATCACCGTGGACTGCCCACATTACGCCTGGCCGGACACTGCCCGGCAGACGGTGCATCTGGGCAAGGTACTGGCCGCAGTGGATTTCGCCGTCCCTGCCCCCGAAGGCGCGAACGCGGTCACCGCGAAGGTGATCGGCGTGGTCGAGAACCAGGCCCCGACCAAGGCGCTCACCGCAGAGCTGCCGGTCGTGGATGGCGTGGTTGAAGGAGACGGCGGCGTCTGCCAGATCGCGCTGGTCGAGCGGCACCGGGCCACCGGCGGCGTGATGAACGGCTTTGTCTCCGGTTTCGGCTACACGGGCCGGATGGCCATGGCCTCCACCGTCGCCCATGACAGCCACCACATGATCGTCGTCGGCACAGATCGGGAGATGATGGCGCAGGCCGCGAACCGACTGGGCGACGTCGGCGGCGGGATTACGGTGTGGAAGGACGGGGAAGAGATCGCGCTGGTCGAACTGCCCATCGCCGGCCTGATGTCCGACCGCCCGGCAATCGAGGTCGCGGCGGCGGCACAGCGCATGGTCGAGGCCATGGCGAAGTGCGGCTGCACCCTGAACAACGCCTATATGCAGCACTCCCTGCTGGCGCTGGTGGTAATACCGGAACTGCGGATCAGCGATCTCGGCCTGGTCGACGTGACGAAGTTCGAGCTGACGGAGCTGATCGAGGGTAGGGGCAAACGCCTCCCCTAGCCCACATCCATCATTCCCGCGTACGCGGGAACTCAGCGATCGTAGAGTCCGCTCGTCTTCCCTGGGTTCCCATTGTCATAGGGATGACGGTCAAGGGAGGGGCGTTTCCACCCAGTTCGAAACATCCCGATCATAGCGCCACCCTCTACTTGGAGCCGGCGCAGAAAAAGAAGTAATCAGCAACGGCAGACCATTTCCTACTCGAGAGTTTCCTTCATCTTTTGCTTCATCGAACGAGCTGTAAAAATTGATGGGCTTGCCGTCTTCTTCCAGAAGAAATCTAACATCATCCATATTGCGGCGCCTCCAAAATTGAGTCCCCCCTAAAGCAGGGGCACGTTCTCACTTACAAGTACCAAGCGATCATTTCATTACCCCCAATAGCAAGAAAGCCCCCATGCGCTGCCGGGGGCTTTCGAATTGATGTCGTAAGATCGACCCAGCCGCGTTACGCCGCCTTGACGATGTTCCGCAGCACGTACTGCAGGATGCCGCCGTGG